>CAYMGC010000097.1:0-5811 GCA_964389885.1 uncultured Erysipelotrichaceae bacterium
TCTTCCTTAATAAATTTAAGAGAAAAGAAGAACGTTCACATTTTTTGATCTTAAAAGCTTACACTAAAAGAAAACCACAACGTGACTTTTGCTTTCAGCCTTTTAAAGAAGCAAAGGAACCTTGTTTTAAGATTCCCTAATAAATAGTTTATTTGGTTCATTTCTTTTGGCTGTGGTCAACCTGAAGAAAAATTTGCCCATAGAGAAAGGAGAAAGCGGATAGTTAGGGCCTACCGCTATGACGATGAAATTTGAACAAGCCGTTTTTAACGATTTTGAAACAGCGATAAAAGAAACGCGGTTTATATCTTTTAAATTTTTATCTTTGGCTTCAGAAGGATACGTGATCGTTACCAAAGCCATACTGAGTACGGAAGAAGAAATTTTAGCTTTTAAAGATCCCAAGATAAGAGATCAAATTAATGAGCTGTTATTGATTCAACATAAAAATTTTCTAGATCTAGCTGCTACTGATTTCTTGGCGAACTATTCTTCAAACAAAGATACTCCTGAGTTTATTGCCAAATGGTTTTCTGATGAAAGATATGGAGTTGGCATTGGCCATCTTTTTGAACCCACTTTAATTAAAAATTGGCAAGAAGCCGAACAAGAGATGGATTTGGACTCGGTGGCGATTATAGAAGAGCTCGTCGAGAAAAATAAGTTAGAGCCTCTTGAAGATCAAGACATTCAACGCATGGGAGTCGAGGCGTATAATGGAGGTCTTTTAGTGGGATGGAGACGGCATCAAAAGATGGTCGATCTAGAAAAAAAGTTAGAGCTTCATAAACAACGTCAAGAAAAAAAAGCGACTCAGGACACTAAAAAAGAAGAATAAAGAAGGCCGGATTCATTTTCGGCCTTTTATTCATGCCAAGAAAAGCTTCTCTTATTCTTTTCAATCGATCGAAAAGAGAACAAAAAAGCAGACTCGATTTGAGTCTGCTCAGTCTTAGATGAATAGTTTTATGGTTTAACGGTAATGGTTTTTCCATCCGGACCTGGCGTGTTTTTTAAATACTCGATAATTTCCGCTTTCGCATCCGCTTTAGCCGGTTTGCATTTCCAAGAACTTTCATCCCCACTGACTAAAGCATCTGCAAAACCAGAGCAACCAGGATATCCACAACCGCCACAGTTGTAGCCAGGCAAATGAACGGTGACATAATCCACACGCGTATCGGGTTCAACATGGAAAATCTTGGCCGCTAGGCCAAGTCCACCCCCAAGAATGGCCCCTAAGATGACCATCATCAAAATTGCAGAAAGCAACGGGCGTTCCTCAACTTTCTTGTTTGGCATGATTGGGACAATAGATGTCTTGGCATCCTGCACAATCCGGCCGTAAATTTTCGCAGCCCGCGGGTTTGGGCATGCGCTTATTTTTTAAGAACAAAAAGATGTATAAACCAACAAGTGCTCCAAAAAAGAGGATGGCTAAAAGTAGACGCGTCCAATCCATTAAATGATGCCTGCAAGACCCGAGAAAGCCATCGCCATCAAGCCAGCCACCACTAAGGCAATGGGATTGCCTTTAAAGGAGTCTGGCACATCAGCGGTATCGAGTCGTTCACGAATCGTGGAAAAGATATAGAGCACAAGGGCAAAGCCTAAAGGCGTGCCGATGGTATACACCAACATATGAGGTAAATCGTAGGCATTGGAAATGTTGACCAAGCAAACGTTTAAAACGACACAGTTGGTGGTAATCAAAGGCAAGTAAACCCCTAAGGATTTATACAAAGCAGGGGAACTCTTTTTTAAAAACATCTCGGTCAATTGCACCAAAGAGGCAATGACTAAGATAAAGGTGACCAAGTCCATGAATTCCAAATGCAATGGCACCAAAACAAGATAGTACAAGGCGTAGGTTACAATGCCCGCGGCCACAATAACAAACACCACGGCCATGCCCATACCAAGCGCGCTGGATTTTTTACGGGAAACGCCCATAAAGGGGCAAAGGCCTAAAAATTGGTTCAAAATCGCGTTATTGAGCAAAACGGAGGTGATCAATAACGTAATGAGTTCGCTAAACATTAGCTACCTCCTTTTGGGCGACTTTGGCTGCAGCGGCAGCTTTCGCAGCCTCTTTGGCTTTTTCAGCCTGCGCTTTTTTGGCCGCATCCTCTTTCTTTTGGATGTGGTTTTTATAACCGGTCAAGGCCGCGGCTAGGCAAGCAAAGGTCATAAACGCTCCAAGAGGCATGCTAAACATTTGAATGGTGTAGGCCTCAGGAATTAAGCGCAAGGAGAAAAGAATTTGGGTTTCATCAAAGGGATTGTTTAAACTCAACACTCCAGTGGCGAGTAATTGACGAATAAGAGACATCGCCAAAACCGCTAACAAGTAACCAAGCCCCATGCCAAGACCATCTAAAGCGGAATCCAACACGCCGTTTTTCGAAGCAAACGCTTCAGCGCGCCCCAAGATGATGCAGTTGACGACAATCAAGGGAATGAAAACGCCAAGAGAGGTATCCAAAGCGGGTGTATAGGCTTGAATTAACATCTGAATGATTTTAACCAGCGTGGCAATGATCACAATGTAAACCGGAATGCGAATGTCATCGGGAACAAGATTGCGAATCGCCGAAATGATGACATTGGATAAAATCAAGACACAAATAACCGCTACGCCCATACCAATGGCGTTGTTAATGGTTGTGGTAATGGCTAGCGTGGAACAAAGGCCAAGATACAAGCCGAAAACGGGATTTTCCTTGATCAGGCCGTTTTTGAAATTTTCCATTCGGTTCATAGACAGCCTCCTAATCGATTTGAGTGGCAATGATCGCACACTCATGAATGGCTTCTACGACGGGAGTAGAAGTATATGTTGCCCCCGAAATGGTATCCAGCTCGCCACTGGCGTCTTTGCCAATGATGGAATCGGCAAATTCTTGATCCATAATGCGACTCCCAATGCCTTTGGTATCGCCATTGGAAATGGCTTGAAAGCTGTCAACGGTATTGTTGGCCGTATCAATGGAAACAAGAAAGACTGTTCCTTGATCGTATCCGGAAACGGAGCACTTGAAGATCACATCGCTTTCGCCATATTTATAGACGGTTTCGACAAAAGGATGATCGGCAGTAATTGCTTCGGCATCGATTTTTTCAAAATCGTTTAAATTGGCCGTAGGATACATCGTCAGCAACGATTGCTTTTCCGCTTTTTCCGCATTGGCCGCAATGACTGGCGCGGTCGCTGCATTGGCTGCATACAACGCTCCACCTGCAATGCCGGCGGTAATGGCTAAAAAGCAAGCCAAATAAATAGGATTGTTCTTGTTCATCACAAGACCTCCTTAGCCAAATCCATCACCAAGGGTGTGGATTGGGTATTCATTGCGGTTTCTACATTGCGGGCCGCTTTTACAGGACGCAAGGTACTTGAAGCATAGAAGGCCACACAAAGCGCCAAGATAGCGGAGCAAGCGATCATGATCCAAGCTTTTTTCATTTGTTGAAGCTGTGGACGATCCAAGGCGCCCTCAATCATAGGCGTAAAGGTGTTCATGATCAAAATGGAATACAAGCAGCCTTCTGGAAGATTGCCTTTTAAACGAATGAGCGCGGTAATGGCTCCAGCGCAAATGGCATAAAAGATGCGACCACTTGGAACCGTTGGTGCCGTCACTGGATCGGTGAGCATGAAGACACCACCAAAGAGCACACCACCCGTTAAAAGATGCAAAGCGGGATACCACAAAAAGCCGGGAATGCCATGATACGATTCAATGCCTTCAAGCAAGGCTACAACAAGCGCAATGCAAGCAATCGTACCGCAATAAAATACGGGAATGCGCCAATCAATGACATTGCGCCAAATCAGCCAAATGCCCAGCAACAAAATAAGTAGAGCAAAGGTTTCGCCTAGCGCTCCAGGATAGGTTCCCAAAAACAAACCGCCCCAACCGCCGGTGTAATTTAAATACGATTCCAACGCATCTTGCGTACCAGGCAACCAACGAAACGTGGAAGCCAAAACGCCAGTGGGTGTAGCAGAGGTCACCAATTTGGTGGCCGCTCCTGAAAAGGAGGCAAAAATCACCGCCCGACCAACCGCCGCGGGGTTATAGATGTTGTAGCCAAAGCCGCCAAACATCAACCGTCCTACAGCAATCGCAAAGATGGTCGCAATGATGACGGCATAAGGTGTAATGGAAATCGGACACATCAAGACCAAAATAATCGATGTAACCCATCCAAAGGATTGTTGAATGGTGGTTTTGATGTCCAGTTTTTTCACCTTGGCATACACCGCTTCACAAACAAAGGTGGTGACGAGGGAACACACCAACAACAAGATGGCTTGTAAGCCATACATGATTCCCCACGCCAAGGAGTAGTAAATAACCGTCGCCACAAACAACACCAAAAGCGCAATCGTCAAATCACACATGATTTGTTTGGTTGAACTTTTGGATTGTAAGTTCGGACTGACATGAAAAACATATTTCATTCGTGCGTCCCCCTACTTCCTTTTCGCTTTCATCATCAACGTACGTTTGGCTTTGCGGACATTTTCCGTCACTTGAATGTGACTTGGACAAACGTAGGTACAAAGACCACACTCCACACAAAGCAGGGCGCCGCGTTGTTCCATCGCTTCGGTGTCATTGGCTTTCACCGCATTGGCAATGCGCACAGGCTGTAAGCCCATTGGGCAATGGGCCGTGCAACGGCCGCAGCGCAGACAAGTCGTAGCGGGTTCCTCTTCATTTTTCAAAACGGTGATGGCATTCATAGCGCGGTCAATAACAATTTGGCTGCTGACCATCGCTTTTCCCATCATCGGTCCCCCTGCAATCAGGCGTAAAGACTCAACTTTTTCAATGGGTCCCCCAAGCTGATCGATGATTTCTTGCACCGACATGCCCACAGGAACACGAACATTGTTTGGATGTTTCAAACCCTCGCCAGAAAACGTGACATACTTTTTGGAAATGGCTTGGCCTTTTTCAAACGCATTGGCCACCGCAATGGCCGTAGCGGCATTGTTAACGATGACTCCGCATTCCGAAGGCAAGCGATCGTAACGTCGCTTGGTCAATTGATAAATAATGGTGCGCTCCCACCCCATGGGGTAGACATCGGGCACTTCGCAAACCTGTATACCACCAAGATTTTCTCTGGCAATTTCTTCACGAATGAAGCGGATTAAATCGGGATGCGTCTTTTTGACCCCGATGAGAACCGTTTGCACTTCGGCGAGCTTTTGCAAGATGCGCACTCCATGAACAAACGTTTCCACATCATCCATGACGCATTTGTAATCGGCGGTAATGTAAGGTTCGCATTCCACAGCGTTGATGATCAAGGTATTGATTCCCTCAACGGATTTGTATTTCACATACGTTGGAAATCCTGCGCCCCCTTGCCCAATGATGCCGGAATTTTGCAAGAAATCGACCAGTTCATCATGGCTAGCGCTTTCCCAATTCAACATCGGCGGAAAAGCCTGTTGGGTTTGTTGAATGGCGTCGAGTTCAATGACCATATGAGGCTGTGGTTTCAGGCTGTTATGTGGTCGTTTCACCGTTCCTTTGTAGATTCCCGAGACACTCGAATACAGTGGCACCGGAAAGGCAGACTTCGTATTGGCCAATTTGGTGCCCACGTTTACGTGATCACCTTCCTTGATCAAAATATCGACAACGGAATTGTTACCCGCAAACAGAGGAATGTAGACCTCTTTGGCGGGCATTAAATCCTTTACGTCGCTGAAGTCGGTTAAACCTTTTCTACCAGGGATGTGTTGACACATAGGCCCTAATAAAAATGACATAGTTTTCGTTCCTTTCA
>CAYMGC010000098.1:0-5784 GCA_964389885.1 uncultured Erysipelotrichaceae bacterium
TGCCAACCGTTTTGGTTGGCTTTTTCATATTAAAGCTGTAGGACAATTCCCATAATGGCGCAAAGAACAATCATCGCAATGGGATGTAATTTTTTAAAATACCAGCCAAAGGCTGCAACCACTAAAATCAAGACGACATTGATCCAAAAGGTTTGATCAAACACAAAGCCATTGGGAAACAATAAGCCTTGAAAGACGCCTAGAGCCGCCGTTAAAATCAAGCCGCAAGTCGCAGGTCGTAAACCAAAGAAGGCTTCCTCCACGTATTTGTTTTCGCGATACGTCTTTAAAACGCGGGCGATTAAACAAATGATGATCACACTTGGCAAAACCAAAGCAAAAGTCGTTGTTAACGCCCCTAAGATATGGTTGCCTGTGGTGTGATAGCCCACATACGTGGCCATATTGACCCCGATAGGGCCAGGCGTGGATTCGGAGACCGCAATCATATTCAACAAATCGCTTTGGGTAAACCAATGGTATTTGTTCATCATTTCATATAAGAAAGGAATAGTGGCGAGGCCACCACCTATTGAAAACAAACCCGTTTTGAAAAATTCCCAAAATAAAATCCAAAGAAGTTTAAAGTCCATAGCGCCCAGTTCTCCTTTCTAAAGGCTATTTTTCGGCTTCTTTTTGTGTTTTGGCTTTTAAGGCGGGGTTTTCACCCGTCTTTTTTTGGATCACTTCACAATAGACAATGGCCACTACCGCGCCAATGATGACCGCTACGGTTACAGGCAACACATTTAAATAAGTCGCTAAGAAAATCGTGACAAAAAGAATTAAGCCAAAGGAATTGCGGACTCCCGTTTTGGTCATTTTAATCACCGCTTGGGCAATTAAGACACAAACCGCAATGCGAATACCGGCTAAAGCGTGTTGGACAATTGGATTGTCGGCAAAGGATGCCATCAAAGAAGCAATCAAAATAATGATGATAATCGAAGGAGCCACAACCCCAGCCGTCGCTACAATAGCGCCTAAAGTTTTCTTTTGGGAATACCCCACAAAAGTCGCTGTATTGACCGCAATGATTCCAGGGGTACATTGGCCAATGGCGTAGTAATCCATCAGCTCATCGTAAGTCGCCCACTTTTTATTGGTAACGACTTCCTTTTCCAACATAGGAAGCATGGCTAAGCCGCCCCCAAAGGTAAATAAACCGATTTTAAAGAAGGTTATAAAGAGTTCCAAATAAATATTCATATCCAGTTTCCTATTTCCCCACATTTTTTTTCATTTTTTGCCAAAATATGGTATTGGTCAAATCTTTGGCCTGACTTTGCTTCAACCCAAAAATCGCCTAATCTTGCGAAGTGTGGGAAAAGAAGGTAGTGTAAAAGTATTCATGAGAAAAGAGAAAAAATAAACTTTATTGTTTTACACTTGAACCCGAAAACAGAGTGGGATATCAAAGCCAAGGTTTTTCATAAGAAAGGAGGATTCGGCAATGGTTTGTGAAGAAGAAGGTAGTCACTGTTATGCCGAATGGTCTACAGAGTTTAAGAAGATACTCAGAAAGGTGAAAAGGCTGGCTTGTAGCTTCGTTGCGCTGACGTTAAGTCAAACCTTTTTTGGATGTGCCACCGCTTCGGGCAAGGAACTAAAAGTGATCACGCAAAAAACCATCGAACTTGGCGATCCCGTCTCCTTAAATCCGGCAAACTATTTACTCGATGTTCCTTCCGACGAGGTCTTAAACGAAATTGAAGTGTCTTCTCCTTTAAAAAGTGAGCCCAAAAAATACACCTACAATGATTTTTCTCAAACAGTCACGTCCAATGGAAAAGACTATTTGAGTACCGGAACTTATACGTTGACGCTTGATTATAAGGGCGAAAAGTATCCCGTAACCCTTTTAGTGGAAGATACCGTGATGCCAGAGTTTGTTTCTCCAGCTGCTGTTGTCACCATCCCTTTAGGCACCACGTATTTTGATTTTTCCAATGTGTATAAAACCAAAGATAAAGATGAAGTGACGTTAAAGGTGGAAGGGGATTACGATTTAAATACAGTTGGGATTTATCCCGTGACGCTTTTAGCCGAAGACCGCTCTGGAAATTCCAATTCCCTTGAGATCACCATCAATGTGTTAGGCAACAATCGTCAAATTAAAGCGTCTGACCAATTTGATTACGAATACGTTCCCAAGGAAGAATTAACAAGTACTTCCACGACGTCTTCGGAAGATAAAATCTCGATTCCTAGTTCTACCGAGAATTCCACCCATCCTACGCCGATTGCTTGCAATATTTCTCAATTGCCTCAAGGTTCCCAAGCGTTTTATAGTTTTTCCGAATTGTACAGTGCAGGAAGTGCTTGGAATAAACTTAGTGCCAATAATTACTTTTACTACATTGAATTTTCCGATGATTGTGGCAATAAAGTGTACGCTTTAACCACCGGAACCACCGATAAAATTCCTTCTAGCAACGATACCGAGCCTGCCGAGACGCCAACTCTTCCTGATTCACAACCAAGTGAACCAACTGTTCCTATCATCCCAAATGTTCCTAGTGAAGAACCCACTCTTCCTAGCGATGAGGACTTACCTGGACAGGAAACTCCAGGGGAAAATGAAGAGCCTTTCGCCCTCGATAGTCAAGAAGGAAAAACGGAGCCTAAAATAAAAGACTCCACCAATCCCTCTTTAGAAGAACCAAGTGAAGAACAAAAAAATAAAGATATTTCCACCTCGTCCGAGTGACGAGGTTTTTTCATAAAAAAAGAGCCTAGCTCTTTACCAGAAAGCATAGGCTCGAAGAATGGAATCCGCAATTTCATCGGGATTGAAAAGCACCGGCGAAGGCGTTAAGGCGGGATTGTAAGCCACCCATTGACCATTTTCATTGATACCAGTCAACACATAAAACGTGGGGGACTCCAAAGTGCCCAAAGCTAAAATCATCGGATAGTTGCCTTCCAAATACCCTTCAATTTGGGTTTTGTAAGGGCCAACGGGATTCATGGATACACCCCATGTTAAGGCCGCTCCACCAAAGATGGAATCATCGGTTTCTCGAATGGGGGTATAGTCGTATTGGTATTGCTTGGCCCATTCTCCTACCACATAGGGAGTGAGGCTTGGATCGCCGCGCAAATAGCTAAAGACATCGGAAATCGCTGTGGGCGCCCCACCGGTTAAGGCAAAAATGGAATCGCCATACGCTATGGATCCCCAGTTGGGATCAAAGGTTTTTAAATCGGGTAAGGTGTCTACATTTCCAATGGTGACATTGGGATCGGGCGTTATATGGGGATATTCAAAGAGAAATTTGATCAAACCGCTATCCTGGGTGGAAAAGGCTGCGCTGACTAAAGCGACTGGATATTGATCGGGATGTTCAAATAAGGTTTTGAATTGCTCCACGGCGGGTTGCTCTAAAACTTCCGTTTGGCTTTCAAAGGCTTTTCTTGCTTCTTCATCGCCATCCAAAGCCTTTTGTAAAAGGTCGAGTTGGGTGCGATCATACGCATTTAAAGCGGCTTCTTTGGCTTGTTGGAAGGTGGTTTCATCCCATGAAGCGGGTTTGGTTAAGCCATTGAGCCAATCTTGATACGCTTCATATTGTTTTTGTTCGGCTTCTTGTAAAGCCGAGGTTTTGATGGTCGTCATACTGCCACTTGAACTTTCGCGGCCGCATAAAAACCACACGGCTCCAAAGGAACTGGCCACCAAAGCGAGGCTTAAAAGCACCGAGGGCAACAAGATGCTTTTCTTTTCGGGCTGGCCGACGCTGGAAAGCCGGCGCGGACTTGCACTATCTTTTGAAGAAGGTCGGCGTTTTTTATTTTTTGCTATACTGAGGTCTTTGTCCCAATCATCCGCAAATAAATCACGCTCTTGAACGGGTGTCACTTCTGGAACAGAAGGATCCTTGGAATGGTTTGTTTGTGTCATGGGTTTATTTTAACATGATCTTTAAAGGCTTCTTGGGATCTATCTCACAATTCGTAAGACAAAATTTCCGCTTTTTTTTTCTTTTTTCCCATAAAAGACCAAAGAGGGCCAAAGGTAAGGAAAAAAAGCGGAAAAGATCGTTGAAAAAGTGGGGTTCTTTTTTTGGAAAAGCTTGCGTTTTACGAAAAATTTGTAATGGATAGAGTAAGAAAACCGTAAGCTGTTTTTCTCAAAAAAGGAGGGTTATCCTGATTTAGCGGTTGCCATTGGCTTGTTTGCCGCTAAAATAGGGCATTATGACAAAAAGAAACGCCCCTATGGCCAATCTTCCCAAAAAAAGTGTCAAGATGATTCGCAAAAAGCGCCGCCGTCGCCGCTTAAAGGCGGGGGTACGGGCTACATTGGCGTTGATCGCCGCTTTTTTTGTGGTTCCTTTTTTTCAAGACTATATTTATGTCTTGGATCCGGCCGAGTACACCATTGAAGAAATCACCGCTGATGCCAAAGGGCGTGAACTCAATACCTCTAGCAAAGAGCTAACGCGCATTCCGGTCTTTGCCCATCGCGGATTTGTCGAGAATTCCATTATTGGCAATAGCTTTGAATCCTATGACTTAGCCTTACTCTCTGGCTGTCCGCAAATTGAAATCGATGTGCGCAGCAGTGCAGATGGTATTTTGTATGTCAGTCATGACGACAACCTCGCCCCCATTTCCGCCTCTACTTGGAACATCTCCGAACACACCAGCGATGAACTCGATGGCATCGTGATGAAAAATGGCGAAAAGTTGCATCGCTTATCGGAAGTGTTCGATCGCTATCGGGACCAATTGATTTATTTGGTGGAATTAAAGGACACCAGTAGCGATCCCAAGCCCTTTTTGGATGTGGTAGCGGGCTATTCAAAACTTTCACAAAATATTCAAGCGCAATCCTTTAATATTGAGCTGCTTGAAAACGTCCACAGTGCCTTGCCCAATATGTTTGTCCAAGCGCTCATCAGCGATTCTTCCAAAATCGCCAGTTGCATGGCGGCCGAGTGGCTGGATTCTTTAGCCCTCGATCAAAACATTTTGTCTTGGGATTTAATTGAAACCATCCATCAAACGGGTAAAGAAGTGTGGGTTTGGACGGTGGATAATTTAGAGGATGTGCATCGCTATTTCTCCTGGGGAGTGGATGGCGTGATTACCGATTTGGACAGCGCAGTTGTCGTTTATCGCGATTACACCACGAATTAAGCGGGTCAAGATTTTCTTGTCCCCTTTTTTCTTGGCGGAAAATCGTACATAATAAAGCTTTTCTTGCCAGAAAAAATGTTTGCACTTAGCGGTTTTTATGTTCACAATACTGTGATAAGGCCCTTGTTTATGGCTATATTTAAAAAATGGGTTAGAAAATGTTTGCCTAGACCTATCAAGCCATACGAAGGCCTTTTTGAGCTATAATTGAAGATGATTTATAACCATACTCAAAGCGTGCGCTCTTTTGGATCGCAATTTGGGTAAAACAGGATATAAGTTAAAATTTAGGGGGGAGTTCGATGGCAAAAAAGAATGTGTATGCGGCCCTTGAGATCGCCGATAGCGAAATTCGCTTAGTCGTCGCTGAAATTTTTAACGATCGAAGCAACGTCCTCCGGGTAGAACGCGCCGAGCACCATGGCATTCGAGACGGAAAAATTACGGATGAAAAAGCCGTAATTCAAGCCATCGAACAAGCGGTGCAACAAGCCCAAGGAGCTCTTGGTTATCACATCGAGCGCGTGCTTTTGGCAATTCCCGCTAAAAAAGTTCATCCGGTGAACAATCGTGTTCAAATTGAGATCGAAGATGGCACCCACACTGTGCGGCGCTTTCACGTCCAGCAAGGTTTAAAAA
>CAYMGC010000099.1:0-5746 GCA_964389885.1 uncultured Erysipelotrichaceae bacterium
AACCGAAAAAGACGTTAGAAAAGAAGAAAAGACAATAAAAAAAGAAAGGCCTAACACAGACGTAGGGGAGCGCAAATCCCCTAATAGTCGCCTAGTTAGACCAGCATTAAACCAACAAAAGAATACCACAGAAACCGATAAGTGCAAACCTGAAAAAATCACTCAGCCTAAGAAAGTCTCCACAGACCATACTGGTAAGAAGGCTTCTGTCGTTACCACTGAGATAAAAACAATCACAGACTTCTACAACGAAGCCATCCAAGCGAAAGCGGGATCAGATCAAGAGTACTCCTACAGTACGATAAGCCGCTATGCCTCGCCGCTTTTACAAAGTGGATGGAGTGTAGATCGGATTTGCTCGCTTATTGAGGCCAATCGGGCCTACTACACGACCGTCAAGCATCCAGAACATATTAAAAAGCCTCAGCTTGTTTTCAATATTCAAGAAGAGCGGCTTGACAAAATTCGGCCTTTCTTGAAACCTATGACCGAGATTCTCGTGGAGAAGTACTGCCAAGGAGGTCTTCAAAATGGTGCTATTTGTCATATCCCTGCCTCCAAATTTTGGCTTTTGGACTATGAGACACAAGCCATATGGCTCGATACCACGCCCTATGAAAGCATGCCTGAAGACATTCAAGCCGAATTTGATCGCCGCAATCCCGATTGGAAGGAGATCATGACTCTTTACCAAGATATGCCTTGGACTTCTAGTACGGATACTCCTTACCGATAACCAATAACCCACATCATTTCTAAATAAAAGGCGCTGTTAAATAATTGACAAATCTACATAAAGAAAAGGGGCTGTTAAATTATTTTCGATTGAAAATCGAGAATAATTTACAGCTCCTTTTATCGTTTGGAATGGTTGTGAAAGGAATGCTTGATCATCCATCCTAAAAATACAATGGCCGAAAGCATCCAAAGTCCAATGGGTCGTTTTTTCATCTAAACCTCCTCTATTGTGTGTCTTTATGGTAACAAAGCGTTTTTCAAATCCATCTTACAAGGACAAAACACGTATCTTACACCGCTTTTTTTCCTCATTGAGGTTTTCAAAGTATAGCGAAAACCAAAGCTTTAAAAAAAAAAGAAGCTTAAAAAGGTGTGAAGACAAACTGTGTTCACACCTTATTTTCTTTGGCTTGTTCTTCGCGTTTTTCACGACGCACTTTGGCTGCTTGGCGCTGTTTTCCCGTAATGTGTAAGGTATTGCGCCAAATACTCGGATAAAACAAAAGAACTAACATCGGGAATAGTTCTAAACGGCCCGCTAACATGGCAAAGCTTAAGACCAATTTGGAAAGATTGCTAAAGCCCGCAAAGGTTCCCATCGGTCCTACCTCGCCAAGACCTGGTCCAATATTATTGAGTGTGGCGGCCACCGCCGTAAAGGTGGTGACCAAATCTTTTCCCTCCAACGCCACAAGGAGTAAACAGCCGACAAACACCATTAAATAAATCGCAAAAAACGTATTGATGGAGCGAATGGTGTCATGGGCGACGGGTTTTCCATCCATTCGGATGGTGGAGACGCGTTTAGGATGGGCAATTAAATCAAACTGTTTGCGTACCCCCTTAAAGGACACCAAAAAGCGAGAGACTTTAATGCCTCCCCCCGTAGACCCCGCACACGCGCCAATAAACATAATCATAACCACCAGGATTAAGGCGACGGTTGGCCAGTTATTGAAGTCCACGGTCGCAAAGCCAGTGGTGGTAATGATGGAAGAAACGGTAAAGAAAACATGATGAAGCGCTTCGGGAAAGGTCTTTAAGCCATCGATTTGAGCCGCCATCACCGCCCATACAATCGCCAAAGTGACGCCAAAAATAATAAGAAGATAGGTACGGACTTCCTCCATTTTGTAGGCGGCTTTCCATTTTCGAGTGGCCAACAAGAAATACCAGGTGAAGTTGATGCCAAATAACAACATAAAGATGGCGACAATCGTTTGTTGAATCTGGGTGTAATCATCAAATCCAGTGCTTCGTACGGCAAATCCTCCCGTTCCGGCGGTACCTAGAGTAATAGTAATGGCATCAAACAGCGGCATTTGAAAGATCAATAACAGCACGCATTCAAGAAGCGTTAAACCAAAATAAATAAAATACAAATACTTGGCCGTGTTTTGAACGCGTGGGACGAGTTTAGACACTTCGGGGCCAGGGGATTCGGCGGACATGAGGTTCATAAACGAAGCACTGGGAATGGGCAATAAGGCCAACAAAAACACCAAGACGCCCATACCGCCAATCCAATGGGTAAACGAGCGCCAAAACAAGCTGGCTTTGGAAATCACATCGAGATCGGGGAGGATGGTGGATCCTGTGGTGGTAAAACCCGAGACCGTTTCAAAAAAAGCATCAATGGGATTGGCAATTTCGCCAGCCAGTAAAAAGGGAACGCTCCCCAATACCGATAACAAGATCCATGCCAAAGCCGTAATAAGCATCGCTTCTTTTGGGGTATAGCGGGTATTTGAGGCTCTATGTTGCACTTGACAAATCAAAAAGCCCACGAAAATACAAAGGATAGCCCATAACATATAAATGGTTCCTACCCGCATCTCTCCAAAGATATAGCCGCAAAAGGCGGGTAACATCATAAAGCCTCCTTCGGCCTGACAAATCACCCCTAAAAAATAAAGAATGGCGCGTAAATTCATGCCTCCATCTCCTTACTCGCTTTGGAAGGATGGGGATCTAAAATTTCCGAGAGATCTTTAAAGCCAATATGGGTGGTGATGACGATGACGGAGTCATGGGCTAAAATCGCATCGTTTCCCCGCGGAATAATCATTTCTCCGCCGCGATTAATTAAAGTGATCAATACATGGGGTTTTAAGGGCAACTCACTTAAGGAAATACCAATCACCGGACTATCAGGGGCCACAGTAAATTCCAGGGCTTCAACTTGGTCATTGGCCAATTTATGAATCGTTTCCACGTTGCTGCCAAAGGAATTGGCTAACGCGCGGACGTGGCGAATGATGTATTCGGCCATCAAGCGCTTGGAATTGATCAAAGTATCCAAGTTCAAATCTTGAATGATGTCGTTGTAAAAATCGCGATTGACCTTGGTCACGGTTTTTAACCCCGTTTTTCGTGTGCCAAACATGCTTAATAAGACGTTTTCTTCATCCATTCCCGTTAAGGTCACCAGGGCATCCATATCGAATAAATCATTTTCCACCATCGCATGGCGATCCGAGGCATCACACGTGACGACAGTGGCTTTGGGATGTTGAAGTTCAAATAAAGCGGCGGCTTTGGGATCGCGATCCAAGACGGTAATTTCCACTTTGCGTTTTTCAAGAAGATTGGTTAAGTAGTGGGCAATTTTACTGGCCCCAATGATCATGACGCGTTGGGCAGGGGTACTTAAAATGCCAGCTTTTTCAATAAACTGATCCGCCCCCTCCCGACTGCCAGCAATGGAGACCAAATCGTTGCCTTTTAAAACGAAGTTTCCATCGGGAATGTAGGCTTTTTTATCCCGCTCATCGACACACACCAAGACTTGTTCATGAACTTTAGAAGGGACGTTTTTGACCGCCATTCCGTCCAATAAAGAGCCTGGTTTAATGCGCAGCTTATAAATGGTGCTGCTGTCTTTGCTAAATTCATTGACATTAATGGCCCCAGGTAAAACAAGGACTCGTTCGATTTCTTCGGCGGCCAATTGTTCGGGATTGATGATCATATCCAAGCCCAATTGTTCTTTAAAATAATCCAGACTATCGGCATATTCGGGGGCACGAACGCGGCCAATGGTCCGTGAACAGCCCGCTTTTTTAGCCAATAAACAGGCCAATAAATTGACTTCATCGCTTGTGGTAACGGCAATGAACAAATCACATTTTGGCATGTTGAGATCATTGAGGGTTTTGGAATCAATAATGCTTCCTTGAGCACTCAACACGTCGATTTCTTGAGCGAGATCATCCACCTTGGTGGGATTGATGTCCACAATCGTAATGTTGTGATTTTCACTTGCAAGGGTGGTCGCTAAGTAGGATCCCACTTTGCCAAGTCCGGCAATGATGATATTCAATTTCTTCTTTTTTTTCGGTTTCAAATCAATCCGTGGTTTGAACATAGATCTTCCTCATTGCTTCTCAAAAGAGCGCATCACGTTTAAAGCGGTTTCCAACATCGAAAACGATAGCTCATCTTGTCTTAAAAGCGCACAAGCCAACGCATAGCATTGGAAATAATCGCGATTGGCTTGCAGCGCTTTGGGATCGACTTTTTCCAACAAATTGGTGAGTTCTTCTCGCTTTTGAAAATAAAGATCTTCTTGAGCCGCTTCTTGATACAAGTCCGCTAAGCGCATTTTGTGATTGTTAGGTGTTTCTAAACACGCAATGGCTTTGGCTTCACTTTGTAAAACAAGAAGTTCATCGGCGGATATGTCGATTCCATACAAGAGTGTTTGGTCGTGTTGACTTTTTAGAGCTTCTAAAGGAGGGCATTGTTGATTCTCTTTAGCCTTTTGAATCAACTGCTCAAGGGTTTGATCGAATTGATCATCTGTTAAATAATAGACATCTTGGTCTTTTAGGATGGTTTTTAGTTTTTCAAGAGAGGCGTTTTGTCCTGGATAAACAAGTATCATTTCGATTCCTTTCCAAATCTTCTTCAAATGAAATGGCCAGAAACTCACTTGGAGTTTCTAGCCATTGGGTTTTCTATAAGCCAACTACAGGAGTTTGGGTTATACAATATTTTCTTTAGTTTAACGAGGGGCAAGACTCCTTGCAAGATGAAGGAAAAAAGAGAAGAGCGAGCCACTCAAAAGAGGTTTAAAAATCATAAAAAAATCCTACTTAGAAACCTCTAAGTAGGAAAAAACAAACTTATTTTTCACCAAAGCCAGCGATCAATTGACCGGTTTTAGGATCGACATCCACAAGGATGTTTTTGCCGCTTTCGTTGTCAAAAATTTGGATATTGTTATTGTTGAAAGCCAATTTTACCGTGTCGCCTACGCGCGCTTTTGTGGAAGGATCAACCGAGGCCGTAATTTGAGTGCCATTGCAATCCACATACAAGTTGGAAGTGGAACCAAGCATTTCATACACTTCTACTTTTCCACTTGCGGTTGAATTGGGGAATTTGGCCAACATTTCGGGATGATCGGATAAGTCTTCAGGACGAATACCAAGCGTTACGCTTTGCCCATTTTTGTAGCCTTTTTCTCTTAAGCGTTTGGCTTTGGACTCCGAAATTAAAATGTCATCGTTGCCAACCGTTAAATAAATCTTTTCGCCATCTTCCTTAATCACGGCATCCAAGAAGTTCATCTGAGGGGAGCCAATGAAGCCAGCGACGAATTTGTTAACGGGATAGTTGTAGAGGTTGGATGGAGAATCGATTTGTTGCACTTCACCATCGCTCATAACGACAATGCGATCACCAAGCGTCATCGCTTCGGTTTGGTCGTGGGTAACGTAAATGATAGTAGAACCTAATTTTTCGTGCAATTTGGAAATTTCAACCCGCATCTGGCCTCTTAACTTGGCATCCAAGTTGGAAAGAGGTTCGTCCATTAACAAGACTTTGGGATGACGAACGATCGCCCGACCCATCGCTACGCGCTGACGTTGACCACCGGATAACGCTTTGGGTTTACGATCAAGTAAGCTTTCCAAACCAAGCGTGCGGGCTGCTTCCGCTACGCGGGCATCGATTTCTTCTTGAGGCATTTTGGCGATCTTTAAGGGGAATTCCATGTTTT
>CAYMGC010000100.1:0-5731 GCA_964389885.1 uncultured Erysipelotrichaceae bacterium
TCTCTTGCTTCTCGTTCCATAGCTTGCATATGAATTTCGATCGCTTTTTCCTCATCCCAAAGGCTTAGCATAATTCCTGCCACCTCACTTTCTTTACTGGCTAAATAGTCCAGCAACACATTTTCTTTTTTACAAATTTCCATTGCGTTTTGAATGGCTTTTGTGGTGTAGCCAAATTTTTTTCTTTGTTCGTCAAAAATATGACAAAAGCGAATGTATTCTCCAATAATGTTATCTTCTACTTGAGAGATCACTTTTGCTTGGAGTTTAAGTTGTCTTTCCTCGCCTTTAAAAAGATCGGCGAGAAAAAGTTCCGAAGGAACCTTCTTGTCACCAGTATAGATGACATAAAATTCTAATAGGGGCAATTTAAGCGCTTTAGTACCATAGAGATCTTCTTTTCGACTTTCCTGATATTCCTCTAAGGTTTTCGCGGCATATTGAAACAATCGATAGACGATGTTTTTTGACCAAGTGGATTGGCTCTCCACTAAAATAAGAAGTTTATTGCGCACCAAAAATCCTAAGTCATTATAAATTCCGTTTACCAAAACAGTATTTAAGGTAACAATTTGAATATCGTCTTCTGTAACCGTTGTGTCTTCTGGATGAAGAACCTTATAAAGCGCAAGCAAATAACGTTTAACTTGGAAGAGAAAGATAAAGAGGCTATCTTTTATCTTTCTTTTTGGAATGGCCATAAATTTCTCCTTTCACTGTGTTATAAGCGAAAAGAGAAGCAAAACGTTACCAACAAAGAAAAAATTTCTCCCTACTTTCTCTTGAAAAAAGAAACACAAGAAATAGTCGTTTCCCGTTCAAAATGAGGTCCCGTTTTCTAAATGAAAGAAGAGGGATTTTTCTCTTCTGATCTTTTTTTGTTCTCTATTTTTTCCCTTTTTTAAAAGCCGTTTTCCTATAATAAAAATAAGTAACTTCTAAAGATATTTTTAGAAAGAGTGGAGATGTATGGGGAAAATTGTATTTTTGGATGTGGATGGCACCTTGATTAACTATCACGCCTATTGTCCAGAAAGTGCAAAAGTAGCGGTAGAAGAAGCGCGTAAAAATGGAAACAAAGTCTACATTTGTACAGGATGCTCCAAAGCCGAAATTGAACAACGCGATTTACCTGCTTTGGATGGCATGATCGGTGGAAATGGAGCCTATGTAGAAGACGATGGACAAGTCATTTTCCATCAAGGTTTATCCAAAGAAGATGTAGAAAAGATTGTCAATTGGTGTAGAGAACGGAAGCTTGGTTTCTATCTTGAAAGCAATGCTGGCATGTTTTGCAACGACTACATGATGGAACAAGGCCCTGAAGTCATGGTTAAATACGCCACCGGCAAAGGGGCTGATGCTCAAAGGGCCAAACAATCCGCATCAAATTTTTTAAACCAGATGATCTTATTGCCCTATGATCAGTTGGTGCGAGATGATGTGAACAAAATTAGCTTTATTTTATCGAGCTATCAAGATCACTTGGATTCCAAAGAGGAATTCCCCAATTTAATTGCCAACACTTGGGGTGGAAAAGGGGAACTGGCTTTATATGGTGATTTGGGTCCAAAAGGCATTACCAAAAAACATGCTATTGAAGTGTTGTTGGAACATCTCGGGGCGGATCAAAAAGATACCATTTCCTTTGGGGATGCCAAGATTGATTTATCGATGTTTGAACTTTGCAACACCAACGTGGCGATGGGCAATGGTGGACCAGAAATCAAAGAGGCCGCTGATTACATCACCGATGATGTTGATAACGACGGTTTATACAAAGCCTTCAAGCATTTGGAATTGATTTCATAATTTTTAAGAGAAGACTTCGGTCTTCTTTTTTGCGTCATCTGAAAAGATAATTTGAAAAGCGTTTGATAAAGTGAATAAAGTTAAAGGTTTTAAACCTTTTTAGACCTTGACTTCAAGCTAGGAGACCTTTCATGTTTAAACTCGATGATCTCAATAACCCAGTGACTTCAGCTTTGGTTGGATCCATTGCCAAAAAATTAACCAGCAACAATGGCCAAGCCAGTGCCAAAACCGTAAAAGAAACCGTCGCTTCTGCCGCCCAAAAATCCGATGCCAATCAAGACAAAAGTGCTCTTGTGGAAAGCTTTTTTTCTGTAGTTGGGGATAACATTGATCCCAATACAGTAATGGATTTATTTTCTTCTTTTGTTCATGACACCAAAAAGGAAGAGGTTTCCCAATTGGCCGAACAAAACGGCTTATCCGCTACTCAAATGTTGGGCTTTTTCAACCAAGCGCTTTCCAAAGGAAGTTTGGATTTCAACAGCCCTGCTTTCAAATCGCTCATTTCCTCTTTCAACCCTATGGCGGATGACGATGGCGATGGCATCAGCAACCTGCAAGAAAGCCTCAATAGTCTCTTTGGTAAATACGAAAACAAATAATATTTTTTAACCTTTGTAGTATAAAGTACCTTTCTCACTTTAAGCCATGTCCAAAAAGATGTGGCTTTTTTCTTTTTATGATCATTTGGCAAGCCATTCCCTATTCCCTTCTCTAAACTGGTAGGAAAAGAAGGAGAACCTTTTATGTGTACTTCTGTTTTATATGCCAATGAGGGCATTTCATATTTTGGTCGTAACTTAGACCTACAGTTTGCGATGGGCACAAGTGTGACCGTGACCCCGCGCAATTATCCGTTCAAATTCCAAGAAACCCAAGGAATTTCTTCTCACGCTGCATTAGTAGGAATGTCCATTGTGGCCGATGATGGCTATCCTTTATATTTTGAAGCGATGAACGAGTATGGTGTAGGCATCGCTGGTTTAAACTTCTCTGGTTTTGCTCAATATAACGATGAAAAAGTGGAAGGGAAGATTAACCTTGGCTCTTTTGAATTGATGCAATACCTTCTTTGCACGGCGAAATCCGTTGAAGACATCAAAAAGATGGCCGAAAACATCAATGTACGCAATATCAGCCATAGTGCGAAATATCCCGCTTCCCCATTGCATTGGTTATGTGCCGATAAAACGAAAACTCTCGTTTTAGAACCGACCGCTCGTGGTCTTCAAATTTATGAAAATCCCACAAAAGTTTTAACCAACCAACCCGACTTTATTTCTCAATATTACAATTTCTGCAACTATATGGGCTTAACTTCCGATTATCCCACTAATCGTATGGCGCCTAGTGAAGATCTTGAAATTTTTGGTACAGGTATGGGAAGCAATGGCTTACCTGGTGGATTAAGCTCCGTTGAACGCTTTGTTCGCGCTGGCTTTACCGTAGCCAATTCCAAGTCCGATGCCACCGATGAAGCTTGCTTAACGCAATACTTCCATATTATGCAATCGGTTGCTCAGGCAAATGGTTGTGATCAAGTGGAAGACAAGCTTTACGAAATCACCCAATACACTTGTGGTACAAATCTGAATACTATGGACTTTTATTGGACGACTTACCAAAATCAACAAATCTGTGGTCTTCATACGAAAGCCCTTGATTTGGATGGCGATAAAGTGATGACTTTCCCTGTTTCCGATAAACAAGGAGTGGCTTACGTAAATTAATCTTTAACTAAACTTTTCTTACTACAAAGGGACTATAATGATGCCTTCATGATCGTTATAATCCCTTTTGTTCTATAAAAAAAGGTTTGTAACGAATTGGGTCATACGTTACAAACCTGAATTATTAAGGATTGCATTTTTTACAAGGCACAAAGCCGCGAGCGATAATTTGGTCTCGCGAAGAATTGGTCGTTTCTGCATTGGCTGCTTTCATTTGCTTAACCGAAGAACAACCAGCTCGATGAAACTTTCCTGTATTGTGATTGAGAACATATTTATCATTGGTTCCTGCAAAATCAGCTCCACTATTTGGAACATAAATATTGGTAGGACCACTAGTATAGGTTCCACCGCCACTTGATGAGGAATTGGAAGAAGGGGTAGAAGAGGAAGAACTCGGTTCTTTTTTTTGCGCATTAGCGAATAAAGAACCATTTTCTTGGGCGTACCAAGCCGTTCCTTCTAACGTCCATCCTTGATTGACTAAGGAATCCACTTCCGCTTTGGAAGTCAAAAATTGATGAGAACCTGCAACGGGAAGCTTGGCGTTATAAAGACGATAAACTGGGATTTTATCGTTGTCGGCGCTATAAAATACAATCCCTTCTTCTTTCCATCCATTTTTAGTTAAATTGGTGGATTCGGCTTTGCTTGCTGTATAAAAGTGGGTGTCATTTTTGACCAAACGATACACAGGAGTGCCAGTGGTTGGAGCTTTAAAGCCAACTCCTTCATACGACCAACCATTTTCATATAAGGTATCTTTTTCCTTTTCGCTCGAAGTAAAGAAATGTTCAGTGGTTTTGGGATTATACAAGCGATAAATATCTTGAGTCGAGGTTGCGAAAGTAGGAATAGTCTGACCTAAAAACGTTAACGTACAAATACAAAGAGAAGCGAAAATACGTTTAAATGTTTGAAACACAAAATCTCTCCTTTCTCTATAGGTAAAAACCAGAATAATCCCTCTTTTTAAAAAACAAAATATTATTTTATCTTTTTGAGAAAAAGAAGAGGTTTTTGAAATCTATTGTGTTCAACCTACTTTTGACTGTTGGCTATGTGGCTTTATATTGAAAATAAAGAAGTAAATTGAAGATAAGGACTGGCAGGAAAGCGAAAGGCAAAATGGCCAATAGAGCGAATTTTTAAAAGTATTTATTTTTATCATAAAATTTGAAAGGAGAAAAAATATGGTTTTTGATTTTATGGAGGCAGCCTTACCGTGGATTTTACTAGGACTGTTTGTAGCGATCAGCTGTTCTTTTATGAGTAAAACGGAGAAATAAATGTTGGTAGGGCAAAAATGAAGTGCTTTACTCTCCAACAGGAAATCCTTTTAGCCAAAAGGCGCTTGTAGCAAGCTCTACTTCACCAATAGAAGGGAATAAAAAAGCCAGTATTTCTGGCTAAAAAGTAGGAAATGCTGCGTGTAGTTATCCTTTTATTCTTTTAATCCAATAGATTGGTGTTTTGAGATGGCCTGCAAGGCTGAAGAGAAAGCTTGATGGTGTACCCGTACAAGGATTTTTTAGATCATTAACCTGTTTATATAATGATTTTGGAACTTTATACGTTTGGATTCCCCAAATTGAAAAAAGACTCATCTATTTTTTCTAAATCACTAGAACTTAAACCAAACTTCTAGGTAATACTACTTGTAATCGTTTTAATCTTTATGGGTTTAGAAGGAGAGATTGAGTTATGAGCTATACGGTAAGTCAAATTGCAAAGCGTTTAGGAATTCCAGCCTCTACTTTACGCTATTACGATAAAGAAGGTTTATTGCCCTTTTTAAAACGTTCCCCTGGAGGCAATCGTATATTTGAAGAATCCGATTTGGAATGGCTTCACCTTATCCAATGCATGAAACAAGCACGAATGCCGCTAAAAGACATTCGACACTACATTGAATTGGTTGAACAAGGCAATGACACAGCTTTGATGCGCCAACAAATCTTTGATCATCAACGTGAGGTCTTAATCGACCAAATAGCTCAATTGCAACAGACATTAAACTTAGTCGACTATAAATGTTGGTACTATAAGAAAATTCAAGATCTTGGTTCTGAACAAGCGGTTCGCGAATTAAGCGAAGAAGAGGTTCCTTTAGAATATCGAGAAGCTCGCCGATTTTTCTGTCCCCCTAAAGAAAAATTGGAACTCGAACAGGATTAGAAAAAGAA
>CAYMGC010000101.1:0-5614 GCA_964389885.1 uncultured Erysipelotrichaceae bacterium
TCGGCTAAAGGTTTCATCCGAACAAACCATTGTTTGGACAAATAGGGTTCCGCAATAACTCCCGTGCGTTCGGAGTGTCCAACGTTGTGGTTGTGTTCTTCAATATGATCGACTACACCAGCTGCTTCAAAATCCGCCACTAAGGCTTCACGGCATTCAAAGCGATCCATGCCTTCGTATTTGTGAGCCAATTCGTTCATGGTGCCATCGGGATTCATACAAATGGGCATGTCTAAGCCATACTTTTTGCCTAGTTCAAAGTCGTTGGGATCATGAGCGGGAGTACATTTCATAACCGCGGTACCAAAATTCATGTCGATGTATTTATCCGCCATGATGGGCAAAGCTTGACCATTGGCAGGATTGATGGCATGTAAGCCCACGATATCTTTGTAGCGTTCATCATCGGGATGAACAAAGATCGCTTGGTCCGCAAACATGGTTTCGGGACGCGTGGTGGCAATAATGAGTTCTTGGCCGGTTTCCACTACTGGGTATTTGAAGTAGTACATGTGACCAGGAATCTCTTTATAAATAACCTCAATATTGGAAAGCGCGGTTTTGGCTTGCGGATCCCAGTTAATGATGCGCTCGCCTTGATAAATCAGCCCTTCATCATATAAGGTGCAAAATACTTTGTTTACCGCTTTATTTAAGCCTTCATCTAAGGTGAAACGCTCTCTTGTGTAATCAAGGGAAAGGCCCATTTTAGCCCATTGCTCGCGGATAAAGTCGGAGTATTCCCCTTTCCAATCCCAAGCGCGTTTTAAAAAGCCTTCGCGCCCTAAGTCATAACGAGAAAGTCCTTCTTCTTGCAGGCGAGCATCAACTTTGGCTTGGGTCGCAATTCCGGCATGGTCCATACCAGGCAAATACAAAACATCATAGCCACGCGCGCGTTTGTAGCGCGACAAAATGTCTTGCAAGGTGTTATCCCAAGCGTGACCCAAATGCAATTTACCCGTTACATTGGGTGGGGGAATCACAATGGTAAAGGGAATCTTGGATTGATCCCCAGCGGTAAAATAGCCTTTTTCAATCCAATTGGAATAGGCTTCAGGGGTTTCAACCAAGAGATGATCGTATTTTTTGGATAATTCTTTCATAAATTCTCTTTTAGGATTGGTTTAACCAATCCACAGCCTCCTTTCTTCGAAAAAAAAACGCGGAGTTTTCGCCTTATAGGACGAGAAACCCCGCGGTGCCACCTAATTTGTTTTTGCGCAAAACAAAAACCACTTTCACATAACGCCGTGCTGCGTCGACTTCTACTTTGGTTCAAAGTCGCTGCTCCAAGACTACCTTCCCCATTTCTCTCTGGTCTTCTTTCACCCACCGAAGACTCTCTGCTTTCCGAAAAATGGCTACTCCTTCTGTTCTGCGCATTTAGGATCAGTTTAATGCCTTTGGAAAAAAAGGCAAGAGTGTATAAAAAAGGATAAAAATTAATGAGGATAAATGGACAAAATGCAAGCGTTTTAAGCTTCTTGGCTTTTTATTCTTCTAATGTCAAAAGCGCTTCTTTTAAATCGTCGATCACTCCTTCTTCTTTTTCAAAGGGCAAGATGCCTTCTTTATTTTGGACATTTAAGCTGTTTTCCTTCGCTAAGGCTTCTTCTTGCTCGTTTAAGGGTTGATCACAAATCCAAAGAGAAAATTGATCAGGAGTGGCGTAAACATAGTTGCCTTCTAAAAAGAGCTTTTCTTTTTCGGCTAACAAGTAACAAACGGACGAATTGTCCATGGCCGCTTGTTTGGTTAAGCCATCCTCAGGATCATAGGTGGTGACAATTTTATCCACTAAGTTGATGCCAATGGCTCCCATGAAAGCTGCATCAAAGCGAAACCGCCGCAACAAATCAATGGTCAAACTGCCAGTAAAGCCATCCAAAGCGTGGTTAAATGTACCGCCGAGAAAAAATAATTTCGCCGCGGAAGCAGGGGCGGAGAAAATTTTCATGATATCGGTCATGTTGGTCACAATGGTGACGGGAATTTTTTTGGCATAGAGTAATTTGGCTAGCTCTAAGTTAATGGAAGAAATGTCCAAAAAAATGGTCATCCCCTCGTGAATGAGACGGATGGCTTGTTGGGCAATTTCTTGTTTTTCTTTTTCTCGTAAGTTATGTCGGTTATCGCTCGGTAAGGCATGGACGTTTTCTCGTAAAGGAATCGCCCCACCATGAATGCGTTGCAGTTTATGGTGACGGGATAAAATGGCTAAATCTTTACGAATACAGTCTTCAGTCACGTTAAAATCAGTAGCCAGTTGACGGACACGGACTTGTCCTTCCAAGCGTAATTTTTCAAGAATCTGATTGTGACGCTCTTGAGGAAGCATATTTTTCCTTCTTTCTTTATTGAATATATAAAAACGATTCCAAAACACGAATCTTTAATGGTCTTATTAGTAGGGCTGTGCCCTGTCGGTATTATACTCAAATCCTAAAAACAGTCTATTTAATTACCCAAAAAACCCCATCAAAAGGAGCGTTTCCGTTTCTTTTGATGGGGCCATTTCTTGATTCGGTTTTAAAATTACACGTTTGTGTTTAAAGAAGGTTTAGACATCGTAGCAATGGACAAGATCTTCTAAGGTGAGTTTTTCTTTGGCTTCCTTAGAAAAATCATGGCTTACTTTGCCATCTTGGAAAATTAACAAGCGATCGCCATTTTCAAGCGCATCTTTTAAATTGTGGGTGATCATTAAAGCCGTCATCTTATCTTGGCGAATGATGCGATTGGTGACATCCAAAATTTTCTTCGCACTCACAGGATCGAGCGCAGCGGTATGCTCATCGAGCATCAACAGTTTAGGCGGATTGGCCACGGCCATCATCAAGGCGACGGCTTGGCGTTGGCCACCGGACAATAAGCCAATGGGTGTTTTTAAACGATCTTCTAAGCCCATGTCGAGTTGGGACAAAATGGCTTTGAACTGCTCCTGTTCCTTTTTGCGCACGGCAATCGCAAAGGGAGGCCGTGTAGAGGAAATGGCCAGTCCCATGTTTTCTTCCACTGTCATATGGGGAGCGGTCCCTTGGCTTGGATCTTGAAACAAACGACCCAGCGTTTTACTGCGTACATGTTCGGGCTGATCGGTGATATCCACCCCATCCAGAATCACTTGACCACTTTTGACTTTAGCGGAACCGGTGATGACGTTAAAAAATGTGGATTTGCCTGCGCCATTGCTGCCAAGAATGGTCACAAATTCACCGGGATGAATGGTCAAGGACACATTATCCAAGGCTTTTTTTTCTAAAGTCGTCCCTTCATTGAAGATCACGGTCACGTTTTTAAGTTCAAGCATGGTTTTTCCTTCCTTTCATCAATTTTTGCAGATGAGGAATGGAAATGGTAATGGCTACCAAAACCGAAGAGACAAGGTTCATATCCGAAGCCGCAAAGCCTAAACGCAAGGCAAAGGTATACAAGATGCGGTACAATACCGCCCCTAAAGCGGCGGCAATCAAACCCATTCCCACGTTTTTGGGTCGTAAAAGCGCTTCTCCAATGATGATGCCCGCTAAGCCAAGGACCAACATTCCTGTACCACTCGAAATATCGGCAAAATTTTGCAGCTGACAAAATAAGGCGCCACTCAATCCGACAAGGGCATTGGATAAGCCCAGGCCTAAAAATTTCATCGTATCGACGTTGATGGAGGAATTTTTGACCATGGTTTCGTTGTCACCACTCGCGCGCAACATCAAGCCCAAGTTGGTCTTAAAAAATACATACAACAAGCCAATGATCAAAAGAACAATGCCAAGCAACACCCAAAGCCGGGTAGACGCATTGGATAAAATCGTATAGGCTGGTTTGCCTTTGATGAACAAGTTCACCGTTGGCATATTGTTCATGATGCGTAGGTTAATCGAATACAACCCCGTCATGGTTAAAATTCCAGCGAGCAACGGTTGAATGCGCATTTTGGTTTGTAAAAAGGCGGTTACACATCCACAAGCCGCGCCCGCTAAAAGACTGGCCAATAAGCCAATGTTTGGCATTCCCTGTAAGGTCAACATGGCACAAACCGCCGCTCCAGTCACAAAGGAGCCATCCACCGTCAAATCTGGGCTGTCCATGATGTTGACCGTGATGTATTCACCAAGGGACAACACCGCAAAGACCAGTCCTAGTTGAACAGCATTTAACAAAAGAGCTGGTGTCATAAATAATTTCTTTAAGGCAAACAAGTGTTTGCCTTAAAGACTCCTTTCTGAAATCGGACTATTCTGCGTTTTGAACCAAAATGAGGTTGTCTTGGCTGGCTAAATCGGCCGGAATGGAAACGGGGGTTTTGCTAGAAGCTTGTAAGGCTTGTAAGACGTCTTCATTGATGTAAACATTGAGATCTTCTTTGAAGACTTTTACCGCGATTTCAGATGGAGAAGTGCCTTCTAAAACCTCTACGGTCATTTTGGCGGTTTCACGACCAAGATCTTCGTAGTTGATGCCTACGGTGGCAAAACCACCGGTTTCGACCATGGAATCCGCCCCTACGTAATAAGGTACGCCAGCATTTTTGGCCACTTCACCTAAGGAAACCATACCAGTTGCAACCGTGTTGTCATTTGGCGAGAACATGGCATCGACGCTATTGGCCAGTTCTACTGCTGCTTGTTGCATCGTAGTATTGTCTGTACCCGTTTTTTCCACCACAGTTAAGCCTTTGGACTCGGCATATTCTTTAAAGCGTTGGATATTGGAAACGCTATTGGCTTCTCCAGCGTTATACAACACCCCAACCGTTTTAATATCGGGAGAAAGCTCCAACATCAAATCCACAATTTGATCGACTTGCACTTCATCAGACGTTCCCGTGATGTTGCCCCCTGGAGCCTCAATGGATTCCACTAAACCTGCCCCTACAGGATCCGATACAGCGGAGAAGATGACTGGAATAGTATCGGCGTAGTTTTGCGCCGATAACGCAGTAGGCGTAGCGATGGCCACAATGGCATCCACTCCATCGGCTTCATAACCCGCCATGATGGAATCTAAGTTTGAGGTTTTATTGGCAGCGTTTTGGTAATTGATGATAATGGTATCTCCATCGGTGTAGCCAAGCTCTTCAAATTCATCCAACATCGCTTCACGAATGGTATTCAAAGAAGGATGATCGACGATTTGGGCTAAGCCAATGGTATACACCGTATCGCTCGTCGAGCTTGAAGTCGTGGAAGAAGCGGTTGACGTAGAAGTAGAAGTCGAGCAACCAGCTAAAAGAGCCGCAGCGGCTAAAATGGCTAAGGATTTACGTAAGGCTTTCATAACAGATCCTCCTAATGGTTTAAAAGAGCGGGATAAAAAAAGTCCTGTTTTCTCTTGCAAGAAAACAGGACAGATTGTTCTGCGGTACCACCTGTATTGGCGTAAACAGTACGCCCACTCATCGAATGCTTCTCTACATTCTTCTTTCTATAACGGGAAAGGCCCGGCTTGGCTACTGAGAATAAATCCGTTCACGTCGCCCTTGGAAGTCCATTTGCAGAACGGAAATCCTCCGGCTTCCACCCTCCCGGATTCGCTTTGATCCCTTTTTCTGTTTGATCTCTTCCGCATCGGTTTGAATACAAGTTGTTTGTTAAAGGAAATATACAAGGAA
>CAYMGC010000102.1:0-1425 GCA_964389885.1 uncultured Erysipelotrichaceae bacterium
GCTTTGCATTCTTCAAAAATAGCTTTCGCATTTCTGAATTCATCGATCGTAGCGATCATTGGGAACATGATGCAAAGTTTGCCATAAACGGAAGCACGGCAAAGCGCTCTTAATTGCGTTTTGAAAATATCTGTGCGGTCTAAGCAAAGACGAATTGCACGATATCCTAAGAAGGGGTTCATTTCTTCAGGGAATGTGAAGTAGGAAAGTTTCTTATCCCCACCGATATCCAAAGTACGAACAACGACTTTGCGACCTTTTAACGTTTCAAGAACTTGTTTGTATACTTCAAATTGTTCTTCTTCCGTTGGGAAGTGATCGTTATCCATATAAAGGAATTCGGTTCTGAAAAGACCTACGCCTTCGCCGCCATTTGCAACGACTTGTTCAGCGTCTTTTGCGTTACCGATGTTACCAGCTAATTCCACTTCGTGACCATCCGTTGTAATGGATTTGGCATTAATCAATACTTGAAGAGCTTTTTTCTCTTCGAGATAGTCTACTTCTTTTTTGGCTAAAGCAGCAGTGGTTTCTTCATCTGGATTGATGTAAACTTCTCCATCAATCGCATCTAAGCCGATGATATCGCCATTGGACACTTTGTCTAAAATTTCTCCTGTACCGACTACGGCAGGGATTTCTAAGGAGTTGGCCATGATGGCAGAGTGGCTTGTTTTTCCACCAATTTCGGTAACGAACCCTTTAACGAATTCGTTCAATTGAGCGGTATCGGAAGGGGTTAAGTCATGCGCTACGATAATAGTAGGTTCAGAGATGGAGCTAAGATCTGGAATTTCAAGGCCAAGAAGGTTACATTTTAAGCGGAATGTAACGTCTTTAACGTCCGCGGCTCTTTCACGGAAATAGTCGTTATCCATGCTTTCAAACAAAGCAACCATTTGTTTGGATACTTCGTCTGCGGCGTATTCAGCATTTACCACGTCGTTTTCGATCATGGTTTTCATTTGACCAGTGAGTTCAGGGTCATTGGCCATCATTAAGTGAGCATCGAATACTTCGAGTTCTTCGGGGGATAAGCGTTTTGCGGCGCGTTCTTTGACACCTTCAATATCGGATACAGTTTTGGCTAAAGCAGCCTCTAATTTTTCAACTTCTGCAGCGGGATCAACATCCGTAGCTTTTACGATGGTTACAACAGGGGCTTCGAGTTTGTACGCTTTTGCGGTTGAAACACCTGCTGAAGCAGCAATTCCTTTAAGCATTATGATTAACCTCCTAAAATGAATGCGTTTACCGTTAAAAATTGTAGCATGAAAGCGAACATTTGGAGAATGTAGCACAAAAAAGTCCGCATTCTTTTTTATCAATGATCACTTTCTCTGCTCCATTCTAGGGATGATAAAAAAACTCTGCTTTTCAAACGAAAAGCAGAGTAAAAGCTTAGAAGGGTCTAGGGGGTGGAGG
>CAYMGC010000102.1:1525-5609 GCA_964389885.1 uncultured Erysipelotrichaceae bacterium
GCTAAATAACCAAGCAATATCCGAGGAACAAGGGCAATGATTAAACTGGTCCAGTTTCCAGAAATCCCGCCAATGGTGATAAAGGGAGAAAAGACAAAGGCAGTGGCCGAAGGATTCACGGTCGAATTCCAGATGGATAACAATCCAAAGACCAATCCCAAGGCGGCCCCATAATTTGGACCCATCAAGATGCCAGCCGCAATCACTGGAATGTGCATCAGGGTAATGTTTAAAAATCCGGTGCGAATGAAGCCAAGGGGGGTTAACATTAAGACCAATTCAATGGCGAGAAACATCGCAAAAAGTGTCATGTTGCGAATTTCTTGTTTTCTTTTCATTCGTGTTGATAAGGACACTTAGGGTGCCCATCCTCCTTTCGAGTTTTCCTAATCGTTTTCTTTCGTTTGTCTAAACTCTTGTTTTATGAAAAGATTAGGTATTCAAAACAGTACCTTATGATAGCCGTCTTTTTAAGCTTTATTTTTTCTCAAATTTAAAGTTTAAAACATTATGCCTTTTTTTCTTCAATTTGACGACGCTTTCTTTTTTCAAAAAGTCGATTTTAGCGGTCTTTTCCGTTTCAAAACGAAAGGGCTTTCAATCTTTTGAGCTTTGAAGCCTAGAAAAATTGAGAAGGTTTTTATAATTATCAAAAGATATTGTTCTTAGAAAGGAGACCATATATGTGTACTGGTCTTTCTTTAAAAAACGGCCAAAATCATTATTTTGGTCGCAACCTTGATCTTGAAATCGATTATCCTGTTTCCGTAACCATTACTCCACGCAATGTTGAATTTAAATTTCGCCATGTTCCGGCTATTTCTTCCCACTATGCCATGATTGGTATGGGTCTGAATGAAGGTGGCTACCCTTTATATTTTGAAGCCATTAATGAAAAAGGCTTAGGATGTGCTGGCTTAGCTTTTTGGACCAGTTGTAAATATTATCCCGTTCAAGAAGGTAAAACCAATGTAGCCTCCTTTGAAGTGATTCCCTATTTGTTAAGTCAATGTGCCAGTGTGGCCGAAGTTAAAGAAATTTTAAAAAACTTCAACATCACCGATGATAGCTTTGCCCCTCATTATCCACCTAGCCCCTTGCATTGGTTGGTAAGTGATGCCAATGAGTCCATTGTTTTAGAATCCACAAAGGATCATGGCTTTAAATTTTATGAAAATCCCTACGATGTCTTAACCAATGAGCCAGAGTTCCCCTTCCACGTTCAAAATTTGTCCTTTTATGCCAATGTCTCCAATAAGCTCCATCACTTTGATTCCACGCGTTTTGCTCCAGACTTTCCTGGCTTTATTAAATTTGGTGCAGGAATGGGATCGGCTGGACTGCCTGGAGGCTTAGATAGCATCTCTCGCTTTGTGCGCGTGGCTTTTGCGCGCTTAAATTCGAGATGCCCTGATACCGAAGCAGCGAACGTTTCCCAATTCTTCCATATTTTACAAACCGTGATTCAAACCAATGGCTCCGATCAGGTCAAAGAAAATGAGTACGAAGTGACCCAATATACATGTGGAGCCAATACCAAAACCTTGCGTTTCTATTACACCACTTACTACAATCCTTCCCTTAACGCAGTGGATTTAATGAAGGAAGACTTAGAGGCAAGTGAGATTAAAACCATTCCTGTTCTTCGTGATTTACAAGTGAATGTACAAAACTAAAAACTGGTTTTAAGGTACAAAAAGTAAAAAAGGCGGAATCCTAAAATGGGACTCCGCCTTCTTTGGCCTATTTGGCTCAACACGATAAATTTCTTAGCCATGAAGATCAGCCAATGATTTTTCTCTTTACTCTTCGCCAAATGGATCTTTGTTTAATGGTCGTGGTCTTGGCCCTAATGGACCTCTGTGATGATCTGGCCGACATCTTCTTGGACCAAGATCAAGAGGTTCTTCGGTATCCTGCAGCATTTCGCGTAAATGGTTTGAAATGCATTCAAGATATTGCGCCATTTGCTCTTGCTCTGCATCATTCAGGCACGAGAAGACTTCCTTAAAGTCAAACTCTTGAAATTCAAGCGCTTTGCCTTTTTCGGTCAAGCGAATCATCATAGCGCGCTTATCTTTTTGAGAGGGCTCTCGTGTAATATAGCCACCTTGCTCCAATTTACGAAGCAATTCTCCTAAAGATTGTTGGCGAATATTCAAGAGATAAGCGAGTTCTTTTTGGGTGAGATTATCCGCTTTTTTAAGCAGGGCTAAAATTCTTCCTTGTCCTTGCCGCGGATCAAAGCCTTCCTCTTTATGACGTTGCACTCGGTGATAGCGATGCAACAGTCTATTTGTAGTGAGGAACAGTTCAGGTAATGAGAGTTGTTGTTCATCCATACTTTTATTCTCCTTTCAACAAGTAAGGTACCTTCATAAATATACAGGTACCTTACTTGTTTGTAAAGCAAAATTTTTTAAAATTTTAGATGGGCCTCACAGATAAAAGATGGATGGTTTTTTTTGCCTTTATGACTTTCCCTCTTAGCCTGTCTTGACGAAACGATTTTAAAATGACATCCTCTTATCCCTTAAAGAGGTTGGGAATGGCTACAAAAGGAAAACAAAGGTGTACAAAATTTTGGTTGCGCTTTTTCTTTCGATTTTGTCTCTTTGAAAGCGACGAAACACAGCCTGCTATACTTTAATTATGTCTAAAAAAACAACTCTTCAACTCTTAACGGGATTGACTTTAATGCTTACAAGTGGTGTTTTGTTCTGGAACGAAAAACAAAACGAATCCTTTCAAGTTACCCAAGAAACACTTGATTTTAAAAATCTCCCTCAAGCCTTTGATGGCTTGCGTCTCGTTCACCTTTCCGATTTGCATGGCAATTTCTTTGAGGGGTTAATTGAGGCCATTCAAACCTTTCAACCCGATCTTATCGTTTGTACTGGGGATATTTACGATGGGGTACGCTATGCTTCAATATCGGATCAACTCTTAGATCAATTGATCTCGATTGCGCCTGTCTACTTTATTAGTGGAAACCACGAGTACTACGCCGGCAATTGGCAAATTCGCCAAGACACTTTACGAAAAAAAGGGATTCATATTTTAGAAAATAGTTGTGAAACCCTTGAACAAAATGGCCAAACTATCGAGATTTGTGGCTTAGCGGATCCAGATTTTCATTCGAGATGGAACTATGATTTACGCTTAGAACAATTCGAACGCGAAATGGCCATGTTGCCGAAAAAAAAGCCCAATACTTTTCGGCTCTTGTTATCGCATCGAGCGGATTTGTTTGAACAATCTTTACCCGTTCAAGCGGATTTAACGTTAAGTGGCCATTTGCATGGTGGTCATTGGCGGTTTTTGAATCAAGGGCTTTTGGCTCCAAACAATGGCGACGGTATCGTATGGTTTCCCAAATACACCAGTGGCCTTTACGAAAAAGATGGACAGTATTTGTTTGTCAGTCGAGGATTAGGGGATCAAATGAAAATTCCCCGTTTATTTAATCCTCCAGAACTTGTTTTTCTTACTCTTAAACGTAGCTAAAAAATGCTTTAGAAAGGATGAATTCCATGTTTCCAGTTCTTTTGGAACTTGGCCCAATCAAGCTATACTCCTATGGATTCATGATTGCGATTGGTATTTTGGTGGCGTATTCCCTCACCGAAAAGAAAGTGCGCCAGCTTGGCTATAGTCATGAACGATTGGATTGGCTTTGCCTTTCCATTTTAGCGGGCGGCTTTTTAGGGGCCAAAATTTTGTATTGGATTACGCGTTTACCAGATATTCCAAGTGATCCGAGTATTTTAACCAACCTTGGCGATGGCTGGGTGGTTTATGGGGGTTTAATTGGTGGATTATTGGCCGGATGGCTCTATTGTAAAAACCACGACCTCAATTTTTTAGAATGGCTTGACTTAATTGTGCCTCAATTGGCCTTAGCCCAAGGCTTTGGCCGGATTGGTTGTTTTTTAGCTGGCTGTTGTTATGGGGTGGAGTCTAGTTTTGGACTCATCTTTCCCGAAGAGTCTTTGGCTCCTGCTGGTATTTCCTTATTTCCCACCCAACTCATCATGTCGGCTTTTGATTTTGGTTTAAGCTTTTTTCTGCAATGGTTTTCCAC
>CAYMGC010000103.1:0-5558 GCA_964389885.1 uncultured Erysipelotrichaceae bacterium
CTTATCTTAGGCGCTTTTTTTGGATTTACTGCGATAAGAAGATGTGTTGACATGTTGGATATGCGGTGTTTTGGTCGCTTCTTCTGAGGTGGGAAACTCATTTTCGGCATCCGCCGATTTGAGTTCTCGTTCAATGAGCAAAACCATACAAGCCTTAATGACGATCAATAGGAACACTTCAGTAATGTCAAGTAAGGAAGTCGCGGTGACGGTACGCAAAATTTCCGCTCCAAGCTTAAAGCTCAGTCCAATGGATTGACCATGCAATAAGTAAATTCGCGCATACCGATCGTGTCGAAAGAGCTTAATGAAGGCGACAACGGTAGAATACACAATCAGGGCAATGGAGAGAAGTTCTAAGACATACATGGCGACCGCGGCAATATCCACAGTCATTTCATGTAAAAACTTCGTACTTGCCGACATATAGGCTTCTTCCTGTAAAATAGTCATCACGAAGGGGGTAGGCATAACGGTCTCCTTTACCATTTTCGAAAAATATGGGGAAAAATGGTTTTGTTAATTCAAGGGTAGCCGAAACACCTACTGAAAAAGCTTTATTTGCCCAAACAGAAACGAGAAAACAGCGTATCCAACAAATCGTCTCGATGGACTTCCCCAAGGATTTCTTTGAGGTGATCGTGACTGGCTAAAAGATCAATTTCGATTAAATCTGGCTCAATGCCAAGTTCCATCGCGTCTTTGGCCTTTAACAAGTCATTGCGCGCTTGTTGCAACAAACCAATCTGACGCTCATTGGAAAGCCTTGGCTGCCACACCATCCCATCGGCATCAAAGAGCTCTTCTAAAGCCTGTTCTAAAGGAGCAATGTCTTGATCTTTAGCACTAATGGAGATGATGCGCTCTTGAGCATTTTCCTGTTTTAGATCGTTTGGCCCAAAGGCTTCGGGTAAATCTTGTTTATTGATCAATATAATGCGTTTTTTATTTTTGGTTTGTTCCAATAAAGCATAGTCTTGCCAGTCAAGAGGTTGCGATCCATCTAGAACCAGCAAAATTAAGTCGGCCTTTTCCATGGATTGGCGACTTTTTTCAATGCCAATTTGTTCGATTTGGTCGGCTCCTTGGCGAATTCCTGCGGTGTCCACTAAATTTAAGGCAAAAGGTCCCACCAAAAGTCGGCCTTCCACCAAATCCCGGGTGGTTCCCGCAATATCGGTGACGATGGCTTTTTCTTCATGCAATAACGCATTTAAAAGTGAACTTTTGCCTACATTGGGTCGTCCGATGATGACCGTTTGAATGCCATCTTGTAAGGCGACTCCTTTTTGTGAACAAGCTAAAAGGGCATCCATTTGGGCTAAAAGGCTTTGGGATTTTGGTAAAAGCGTTTGAGCGGTTAATTGCTCGGCATCTTCGTATTCAGGGTAATCTACATTGACTTCAATGTTGGCAATTAAATTCATTAATTCATCAATGAGCGGTTCTAAAAGCTTGCGAATTTCCCCGCGAATGGAGTCAATGGCTTGCTTTCGAGCCCCTTCATTGGAGGCTTCAATCATGTCCTCCACCGCTTCGGCTTGGGATAAATCAATCCGACCATTTAAAAAGGCCCGTTGGGTAAATTCTCCTGGTTTGGCTAAGCGCGCGCCTAAGGAAAGCGCCCGTTGCAATACTTGACGAGCGACATAAGGCCCACCATGGGCATTGATTTCCACGACATCCTCACAGGTGTAGGATTTTGGGGCGCGAAAAACACTCACGAGTACTTCATCAATGGGGGCTTGGTTTTGATCTAAAATAAAGCCATATTGAATGGTATGGCTTTTTTGATTGATCACATCTCGGCTGCACATTTGATCTACAATATCTAAAGCATCCGCTCCAGAAAGTCGAATAATGGAAATGGCCGAGGCCGCAAGCGGGGTGGCAATGGCCGCAATGGTATCCTGAAGCAAAAAGAAAACTTTCTTTTGCTTTTTTGTTCACATGATGGCGCAAGGATCATGCAGGGAAATTCCCTTCTTGTACTTTCATACAAGCACAGACTATATCTTCACCTTGGCTTAACAAAAATAGAGGCGTTTAAGCCGAAGGGCTGCCCGCTTGGAAATGGCTTCATTTCTACTCCCTGAGGGATAGTCGTTGAACCTTCTTCTCTTCGAAGCTTGGCTGCTGATTGCCCATTGTGACATCCAACTGCTTGTTGGGCTTGCGCGACAATCACAAGGCCTTTATTTCAAAGCCTTGTTGTTGTGAGTTGGCTTTAGGGTGTTCCAGCAATTCGAGCAGTGCGCACTCGCCAATTTCTCGACGAGGGGACCATCTTGGCTTACGGCCAAAAGCCAAGATCAATCAAACAAAATATATCCATCCTTTCTAACCGTTAAGGTTGTATTGTCGTACAGTTTATATCTTAAAAGGAAATTCATATGAAACACTATCGTTCACAGGATCTTATGGTAATGGTCCAAGATTTTGAAAAGGGAAATGTTTTAGCCTTTCCTACCGATACGGTGTATGGCGTAGGGGTACTTTATGGAAATAAAAACGCCCTCGAGCGTTTAAAAGCCATGAAACATCGCGATCAACATAAACCCATTCCGATGATGTGTGCCGACTTATCCCAAATGAAAGATGTAATTGAACCCTTAAGTCCTATGGCTTTGGCCCTAGCCCAAGCTTTTTTGCCTGGGCCACTGACTTTGATTGTAGCCATTCAGCCAAACGTCGATCGCTTTTATACCAATGGAAAAGATACCATTGCCCTACGCATACCCAATGATGCAACCTTGCTTTCCATTTTAAAACAACTTCCAGCCCCTTTAATGGTCTCTTCTGCCAATTTGTCCGGTGAACCAGCCGCCTTAAATCAAGAGCAAGCCATCGCGATGCTTCCAAATTTGGATGGCATTTTAGAAGGGGCTTGCAAAGAATTGCAAGCTTCGACCATTGTCGATTGCACCAAAGAGACACCTACGATTTTACGTGAAGGCCCCATTTCCCTTGAACAAATTCAAGGGGTTTTATCCGATTTAACGTAAAGGATTTAAGCCCATAAAGCTGGATTTTAGAAGGTTTGACATCCCTTCAAAAAATCACTAGTGTTTAACTTAAACAAAGATTTTAAGTCTTTTATAGAAAGGATTTTCATGAGTCAGAAACAAAAAAAGAACAATGGTGTAAAGCTAACCGAACAAGAAAAAGTTAGACGCCAAAAAATGCAAGATCTCATCAACATGGGCATTGATCCATTTGGTCAGGCGTATACCCGTACGCATAAAACCAATGATATTGTCCCTGTTTACCAAGATAAAACCAAAGAGGAGCTCGAAGAAGTAGAAGTTCCAGTAAAAGTCGCAGGACGTATCATGACCAAACGCCGCATGGGAAAAGCCGGCTTTATGCATATTCAAGACTTGGATGGCAAAATTCAAGTGTATGTGCGCCAAGATGTCGTCGGACCAGAAGCGTATGAAGTGTACAAAAAAAGCGACATTGGCGATATTGTCGGCATTGAAGGCATTTTGATGAAAACGGATCATGGCGATTTAGCCATTCGTGCCAAAGAATATACCCATTTATCCAAGGCACTGCGTCCTTTACCAGAAAAGTTCCATGGATTGACCGATACGGAAGAGCGGTTTCGTCGTCGGTATGTCGATTTGATCATGAACGAAGAAGCGCGCTCCATTGCGATTTTAAGACCTCGTATTATTCGTGCCATTCAGCGCTATTTGGATGGCCAAGGACTCATTGAAGTCGAAACGCCCGTTCTCAATACCATCTTAGGTGGGGCAGCCGCTCGTCCTTTTGTGACCCATCACAATACCCTAGACATTGATATGTATTTGCGTATTGCCACCGAGTTAAATTTAAAGCGCTTGATTGTCGGTGGATTGGAAGGAGTTTATGAAATCGGTCGTCTTTTCCGCAATGAAGGAATGGATCAAACCCATAACCCTGAATTTACAACGGTAGAAGCTTATGTGGCGTATTCAGACTTGCAAGGAATGATGGATTTAATCGAGGGCTTATTTCGTTATGTGGCCCAAGAAGTGCATGGTACGCAAATCATTACCTATCAAGGAACGCAAATCGATTTAGCCAAACCGTTCAAACGCATTAAGATGTCGCAAGCCGTTCAAGAAAAAACAGGTATTGATTTTGAAGCCATTACCGATTTTGAAGAAGCGAAGAAATTAGCGGCGGAGCATGACATCGAACTCGAAAAGAAACACAACTCCGTTGGACATATTCTTGATCTCTTCTTTGAAAAGTATGTGGAAGATACCCTTGAACAGCCAACATTCGTGTACCACTATCCCATTGAAATTTCTCCCTTGGCCAAGAAAAATGCGCAAGATCCCCGCTTTACGGATCGCTATGAATTGTTCATTAAAGGGCACGAATATGCCAATGCCTTTTCGGAATTGAACGATCCCATTGACCAAAGAGAACGCTTTGAAAGCCAACTGGTTTTACGTGAACTAGGGGATGATGAAGCCAATGATATGGATGTCGATTATGTTGAAGCTTTGGAATATGGAATGCCCCCTACAGGTGGAGTCGGTTTAGGAATTGATCGCTTTGTGATGTTTATGACCGATCAAAGCTCGATTCGAGAAGTCTTATTGTTCCCCACCATGAAGCCCCTTGGCAGTGATAAAAAAGACAAAAAAGAAGAAAAATAAAGAAAAGCGCCCCGCTTCAGGGACGCTTTTTTACGTTTAGCCAACTCGTTTGCATTGGGTTTCTACAAAGTCTTTGGTCAGGGTTTTTGGACCGGAAACCCGAAAGTAGACCAGATAAGTCGTAGGGGTCTTTTTAATGACTTCTCCTTGGCCAATGGTCGGATGCATAATTTTGGCACCGATCGGAAAGGATTGCCGCTTGGCAATGGTCCGCATTTCTTCCATACTCAAAGGCCCTTCTTGTTTGCCCGATTGTTCTTTGATCATAGAAAGATCCGCTTCATGATTGGCCATCATGAGCTTATGAAACGATTCGAAATCTTTGACTTCCTCTAAACGATTTAATTTGGCCAACGAAACATAAATCGCACACGCCATCGCTTGATTGATCCCCGACTTATCGGGATTGGATTCAATGTCACAAAACGCATCCAAGTCTTTGATGCGATTGGCTAGACCGGGATTTTCTAAAAGCGCTTTGAGATATAACCACACATAAAATAAAAACGCTGGAGCTGCGGGATAGCTTTGTCCTTCCGACGTATAGCCAATCAAATCCCCCGATTCCACTAAGCGTGGATCGGCTTTGGCTTTCACTGGGGTAGTGCCTAAAAGATCGACAAAAGGCCCGCCATGACGAAAGGTCTTGGCGGCTTGGTAAATGTTTTCCACCGGAAATTCCTTGTGCAAACTCGCCAAGCGCTTCGTAAGGTTGAAAGGGGACAGCTTTTGGCCAAGATCTTGATCGGATTTGGTGGAGACTTCCAAAATTTGGCCTTTTGGGTGTTTTTGTTTCCAAGCCTCTTGCAAGGCTTTGGAGTTTTTCATCTTTTGACTGACCGCTACGCCAGGCACCCAATCGAGGTCAAAATCTTCTTTGGTATAAAAAGGGCGCGTTAATTT
>CAYMGC010000104.1:0-5530 GCA_964389885.1 uncultured Erysipelotrichaceae bacterium
CCATTTAGGGAGGAGATAGCCAAGTCTTTGATTTTTCTTATTTGACCCCTATACTTTGATAGGGAATAATATTGTCTCTACAAAACTTGCTAGCAGCTTGCTTAGACAAGTACCTAAACAGGAAAGGAAAGCTCGCAATCAAGGGGGCTAGCAAGTTAACCTGTTTTGATCAGAGTTATGATCGATAAATAGGTTTGATTTTGGAATGCGAGTAAAGAAAAATGAGTGCCAAAGTTGTAGTCGGAACCCAATGGGGAGACGAGGGAAAAGGAAAAATCGTGGATGTGCTAGCGGATCAGGCCGACATGGTCGTTCGCTTTCAAGGAGGAGACAATGCCGGTCATACCGTCATCGTTAATGGCAATAAACATATCCTGCACTTATTGCCCAGTGGGGTCCTTCGTGAAGAAGCCGAGTGCATCATTGGACCAGGGGTAGTTTGTAATCCTTTTGTATTGTTAAAAGAAATGGAAACGCTCAAAACGGGAGGCCTCTCTACGGATCATATTCGCATTTCTGATCGTGCCCAGATGTTGCTTCCCTATCATTGTTATCAAGATGAACTCGAAGAAGCCGCTGCTTCTACCAAGATTGGAACCACCAAACGCGGTATTGGCCCTTGTTATCAAGATAAATATGCTCGTCAAGGAATTCGATATCATGAATTTAAAAATTTTGAGCAATTCAAAAAGCGTTTGAAAGAAAATGTAGAGCGGAAAAATGCGTTGTTTGCAAGTGTATATGGGGCTCAACCCATGGACTATGAGCAAATGGAAAAAGACTTAGAAGCCATATACGATCAAATCGTACCCATGGTGGTGGAAAGTACCCATTTGGTCAATGAAGCGATTGAGCAAGGCAAAGAAGTTCTCTTTGAAGGAGCCCAAGCGGCAATGTTGGACATCAACTATGGAACGTATCCCTATGTGACCTCTTCTTCCCCTACTTCGGCTGGAGTAACGGTGGGAACAGGCGTTGCGCCTTCTAAATTGGATCAAATTATTGGAGTCGTAAAAGCCTATTCGACTCGGGTCGGAGAAGGCCCTTTTGTTACAGAACTCTTTGATGAAAAAGGGACATGGTTACAAAACAAAGGCCATGAATTTGGAGCCACTACTGGTCGGCCTAGACGTTGCGGTTGGTTAGACTTAGTCGTCATTAAGCATGCTCATATGTTAAACGGCTTAACAGATATTGTCCTTACCAAGTTAGATGTATTGGATGATTTGGACGAAATTAAAGTGTGTACGGGTTATGAACTGGATGGCGAAATCATTTCTTATATTCCTTCTGATCCAGGAGAAGTAGCCAAAGCCAAACCCGTTTACACCATTCTTCCAGGATGGAAAGAGGATATCACCCACATTCAGACCTATGAAGATCTTCCCCAGAATGCCAAAAATTACATTCAATTTATTGCAGACTTTGTAGGCGTTCCAGTGTCTATGGTTTCGGTTGGTCCAGAACGAAACAACAATATTTATGTCAATGACCGTTTAGGTCATCATGATTCATAAGCTAAAAAGAAAAAAAAGAGGAAGAATGGGAACATTCTTCCTTTTAATGTTATGGGATGGTTGGAAATTGGAAAGCATACCTGTTTTTTCCACAAGAGCGCAAATCTTGTGTCGTTTTTCAAACGTCTTATCCTTTCAGATAAGCATAGACTATCTCTTCACCTGCACCATGACGTGATCAGGGCTGCCCACTTCGGAATGGCTTCATTCCTACTTCCTTATGGAATAGTCGTTGAACCTTCTTCTTTTCGAAGCTTGGCTGCTGATTGCCCATTTTAAAACCTTTAGGCTTACGCCTTGGGCCATCCAACTGCTTTTTTCTACTTTCGTGGCCTTCACATTTGCCTTTTCAAAGCGATGTTGTGGCGCAGTTGGCTTTAGGGGTTTCCAGCAATTCGAGCAGATGCATCTTCAAATTTCTTTAAAGAGGGACGTTGCCTTGATTAGGCGTTCATCAAAATGCTTCCCGCAATTGCGGCATTTAGGGATTCAAACGAGGCCATTTGAATGTAAACCCATTCACTACAAGCCTCTAATACATCCTCACTGATCCCTTGCCCTTCATTACCAATCACCAAACCGAAGCGGTTTGGAATGGTCAAATCATGAAGTGTAATGGCTTGACGATGCAAAGCGGCTCCAAAAACCGATAAATTTTGTTGTTTCAACTCCTCAATGACCTCAACTAAATTGGCTTGGGTAAACAAAGGAATATGAAATAAGGCTCCTTGACTGGCTTGAATGGTTTTTGGTCCATAAGGATCAGCACAATCCAAAGAAAGGACTACTGCCTCTAAGCCAAAGGAATAAGCACTGCGAATGAGAGTTCCAACGTTTCCTGGATCTTGTAGACGATCCAAAAGCAAAATTTTAGAAAAACTTGTAATTTCCTGCTTGGGCGTTGGTTTAGTGCAAAGTCCAATGTATTTGGCATTGCTTTTTTGACTCGACAGTTTGTTGAGAACTGCTTGGCTACATTCACTGGTTTCAATTCCTTCGAGCTTAGGCAAGCCTTCCAATTGATAAACGTGTTCAAGACACCCAGCTGCTTTGGCTTCTTGTAAAAGATGCAAGCCTTCTACCAAAAACTGGCCCGTTTCGTCGCGCTGCTTTTTGCTCGACAATTTAGCCAAGGTTTTGATGGTTTGATTTTGAGTGGATTCAATTTTCATACTCTTAGTCTAAAGTCTTTTAACTATTTTCCTTGGCCAAACGATTGACCAAAGAGAACAAAGCTAAGCAGGAATGGCTTGAATTGACACCGCTCCTGGTCCTCCATGGATCGTAAAGAGTGCACAAAGTGGTTCCACGGTAATGGTTGCCTCAGGAAATCGTTTTTGAAGCATGTCTTTAGCATAATTTCCCATCTCAGGAACTCCTGCATGGGCTACATAAATATGGTAGGACGAATCGACCCCGTTTTTAGCTAAATGATCGCTCATAAATTGAATGGCTTTTTTCATGGTTCGGTTGGCTTTAAGCAATGTTAACTTTGTTCCTTCTTGGATTGTACCCACCACAGGAACTAAACGCATCATGGCTCCAGCAGCTCCTACAAAACTTGAAACTCGACCAGAACGACTTAAATAAAGACAATCGCTTGCTGCCACCATTGAGACATCTTTTTTCGATCGTTCTTGCAAAGAAGTGACGATTTCCTCCACCCTTTTTCCTTGAGTACGCAAGATATTGGCTATTTGTACCAAATGACGATGAGGTCCCGCTAAAGTGTGGGTATTGTAAACAGTGACTCGCTTAGGATCTATGCAAGCTTCTTTAGCCATACATGCTGTTTGATACGTTCCACTCAAGCCATCCGCAATGGTGATATCCAAAATGGATGCTGTAGGATCTTCTAAGATGGAATCATATAAATCTAGTTTTTCGCCGATCGAAGGTTGAGAAGTAGTCGGAATAATTCCACTACGGCATACTTCTAAAATTTGATCCGCATTGATTTCTTTTCCATCTAAATACGATTGATTGGAATACATAATATGAAGAGGAGCGATATGAAAATGGTCGATGTGTGCCGTCTCTTCGTTTAACATCGCTGAGGAATCACTAACAATATGCAACATAAACATTCAGCTCGCTTTAAGTCTTCTTTAGGAAGACTTTTTTATTTTTATAAAATAGCGAGTTTCCTTTCTGCTTGAATCAAGAGACCTTAACAAAATACTCTTGAAAAGATTTTATTATCCTCCCTTATACTATTTCTCATAGTTTTATCAGTCAATAGATCTAGTTTTTAAAACTATATTTGTTGATTGTGAAAGTCATTATTGAGGAACTTTCTTTTTTAAGAAAGCCAATTGGCTAAGCATATTCAATTTTTTCTTTTAAGCTCTTTGTTAGGATGAATTTGAAAGAAATAAGGAGAGGTTGGCTATGTTTTGGTCGATGATTTTTAATCTTATCTTGATTGTGCTTGTGATCCATCTTTGTATGTCCGCCTTTAAATATGTAAAAGTTTCATTTTTTCATCATTTTTTAGTGCCTATTTATGCTTTAATCATGTTCTTTTTAACAATGAAATGGACTTCTAAAGATATGATTCTTTTGGTCATTTTAATTGGGGTTTCGGTTTTAATTGGTTGGCTAGAAACGATGGATTTAACCTTTCGCAAAAAGCCCAATACGCATCATTCCCATAAAAAGGAAAATCAAGAGTCTAAACAAAAATCCAAATGGATTTATGAAATGCGTCGTGGGTGGCCTTATCTTGTGGGTTGGATTTTAGTTCTTGTCATTGGTTTAGCCTTAAACGACATCATCAATCATTCCGGTTTATATCACTTGTTTGTGGATAAAATTTTTGAAGAAGCGTTGGAGGAAATTGATCCTTTGAGCTTCTTTACAGAATCTCATCCGTGGTATATCTGGATTTTGTCGAGTGTTTCGGCTTTAACCTTTGCTTGGCGTGGCACTTATTTGCTCAATCAAAAAGAAAAAACACAAAGCGTTCCCATTTTGGAAGAAGAACCGCAGGAAAGAAGAGCTTAGGCTCTTTTTTTTTAGAAAAAGTCGAAAATGAAACGATTTGATAAGAATTGAAGAGAATTTTAAGACATGGCGAAGCCTTACCTCTTGAAATTAGAAGTCGCTTTGCCTAGGATAGGAATACACTTTGTCCTACTAAGACAAAGACAATGGATCTTATTTATTCTTTAATTTTGAAAGAAATCGATTCGACTATGAAGGAACCATGGCAAAACTAAGCAACGCAACAGCGAGTCTTGAATTGGGTGAAACAAGATGGCGGGGCTTTTGCGAATTCATTCCCGAGTCAGCGATGGTCTTCCCGTTTCCAACGGTTATATTGGAAGTAGATTTGTAAAAGATATTTTGTAGCTTAGACAAATCTATATAGAGTGTGTCCACTTACGACGAAGCGAAATGGTACCGCGGGTGATCCCCGTTTTCGCATTCGTCTTTTTTTGTGTCTAGAAAACGAGGTGCAATATGTCAAATTTCGAACAATTGAGTGCGCAAATTGAGCAAAGTTTTCAAGAGGCGAAAACCTTAGAAGAACTCAATACTTTGCGTGTGGAATATCTTGGTAAAAAAGGGAAAATTGCCGATTTAATGAAACAAATGAAGCAAGTTCCTAAGGAAGAAAAAAAAGCCTATGGCCAAGCGGTCAATGCCTTAAAAACCCAGGCCGCTGAATTATTTGAAGCGAAAAAAGAAGTGTTAGAACAAGCGGCTTTAGAAGCCAAGTTAGCGAGTGAAACCATTGACTTAACCTTACCCGGTCGTAAACCAGCCCACGGAAATCTCAATCCTTTGCATTTAATTGAGCAAGAATTGGAAGATCTCTTTATTGGCTTAGGATATCAAGTTATTGAAGGAGATGAAGTGGTAGAAGATTTGTATTGCTTCGAACGCGCTAATATTCCTAAGAATCATCCAGCTCGCGATATGCAAGACTCTTTGTATTTGGATCCTGAGCATTTATTGCGGACCCATACTACAGCCATTCAAATGAAAGTCTTAGAAGAACAAGCACC
>CAYMGC010000105.1:0-4098 GCA_964389885.1 uncultured Erysipelotrichaceae bacterium
GTAAGTGAATCATACTTTTTATTATACGCAAGGCCTTTAAAACCTAAATAGTCAGCCAAAGGGAAAGCTTGAAGTTAATCAAGTAGGAAAGAAAAAATGGAAATACAAAAAGCCCTTCTCTTTGATCAATAAAAAGAAAGGCTTAAACGTTAACTATATAGAGCTGGTCTTAATCTTCGATTGGTTCTTTAGACAAACGCGCACAACGTTGAATGAGTTCATGGACTTGAGAAGCCGTGAGCTTTTTAATGCCAGTAGCACATTGATGGCCTCCACCGCCAAATTCTTGAGCCAATTCAACAATGCGAATGCATCTTGAACGCAGAGAAGCGGCATAGGTTCCTTCAGAATCTTGGGTAAAAAGCGCCCAGATCTCAATGCCTTCCACATGGCCAAGCATATTGGAAAAGTTTTTGGCTTCTTCATAGGAAAGCCCAGTGCTTAAATAATCTTCCTCACTCATCACTGAAAATAAGAAATTGTCTTTACGAGTGGCTTTATCACGAACTTTGGTGATGTAGTGGAATTCTTCTAAAGAGTTTGTATACAAATATTCACACGTCAATCTTGGATTTGCGCCTTGTTTGGTGAGCCAAGCGGCCGCTTCAAAGGTTTTATCGGAGACCGTCCCAATGGAAAAGCGTTGGGTATCTCCGTATAAGCCATTCATTAAGTGTTGAGCGGCTTTAGGCGAAATGGTCCAACCGGCTTCTTTCATTAAAAGCGCTTCAACTTCACAGGCAGCAGCCGCTAAATCATCCACGTAATCCAAATCTCCAAAGTCTTCCACGCGAACGTGGTGATCAAAACGAGCGAGTTGATGACCCATATGAAAGCGGGAATCATCAACGCGTTCACTATTGGAAGTATCGGTCACAATAACTAAAGCTTTGGAGAGTGTTTCCTCACTGACTTCATCAAAACCAGGTCCTTTCCCCATGGTCAAAACGGTCTTTTCGGGATATTGGTCTAAGATGGCGTATTTTAGCCCCAATTGGCTTCCTGTAGCATCCGGATCGGGATTGACATGCGCTACAATCACGATCGGATCGGCCGCTTGGATGGCTTCAAAAATACGTTTGGGATCTTTATTGGGCATTTTCTAAATTGGCGTACGCATCTCTTGCCAACATGACTTCTTCATCTGTCGGAATAACATATACATCCAACTTTGAGTCTTCAGCCGAGATCTTCGCTTCCTTTCCACGCATGTTATTGGCTTCATCATCCAGTTTTACGCCAAGAGCTCCAAGTCCATCGATGACTGCTTTACGGACATCGGAGGCATTTTCTCCAATACCACCAGCAAATACAATCGCATCCGCTCCACCCATTAAGCCATAATAGCCAGCTACGGTTTCAATAACGCGATCATTGAAAATTTTCTTGGCTAAAATCGCGCGTTCATTGCCTTCTTGCGCCGCTGCGGAAACATCCCGACTATCGGAAGAGATCCCCGAGACACCAAGTAAACCCGATTTTTTGTTCAAAATATTATCGACTTCTTGCGCCGTATATCCATATTTTTGCATTAAAACCATGGGAATAGCGGGATCAATATCACCAGAGCGTGTTCCCATCATAACCCCCGCAAGCGGAGTAAGACCCATAGAGGTTTTAAAGGATTTTCCATTTTTTACAGCCGTAATGGAACCACCATTGCCAAGATGGCAGGTAATGATGTTGATGTCTTCTACGTCTTTACCAAGCATTTGCGCTAAACGCTGGGTCAAGTATTTATGAGAGGTACCATGAAAACCATAGCGGCGGATCGCATCGTTTTCATAATATTCATAAGGAATAGGATAAATGAAACTTTCGGGAGGCATTGTTTGATGGAAGGCCGTATCAAAGACGAAGGTATGGACCGCATCGGGTAACATTTTTTCAAACGTACGATAACCGGTTAACCCCGCCGGATTATGAAGGGGAGCAAGGGGAATGCATTCTTCGACTTTTGCCACCGCTTCAGGGGAAGCGACAACGGAATCAGCGTAAAATTCCCCACCATGAACAATGCGATGACCCACCGCTTGAATTTCGGAAAGATCCTTGACCACGTGATGTTCCAATAAGGCCTCTACAAGCAGACGAACCGCTGCTTCATGATCAGGGATGTCTTCGGTCTTGGTGTATTTTTTTCCGTCAACCGTAATGGAAAAGACCCCATCGGGCAGACCAATGCGTTCTACTAAGCCTTTGGCCAAAACTTTTTCTTCTGGCATTTCATACACTTGGAATTTCAAGGATGAACTACCAGCATTTACAGACATGACAATTGCCATACTTTTTTCCTCCTTAAAAACTAACTCAAGTGTAGCGCTTCCTTTTCGTTCCTTCAATTTTGAAAGAAAAAGGATTGGTTAAAAATACAAAAGGCAGATCTTCTCATTCGAGAAGACTGCCTAATTCTTCCATATATTCAGGATGGGCTTGTAAAAATTGGTGAAGAACTTGAAGCTTTTCTTGTAGATGCAAAATGGACTCCAATTGCTCCATCGCTTGCACGCCTTTTTTTAAGGCATCATATACAGCAGCTTTAGAAATCGAAAGATTTTCTTGAATTTCAGTGAGCGATAAATCGTCTTGAAAGTAAAACTCCAACACATCTTGTTGGCGCTTGGTTAAAAGGGGTCCATAAAGATCAAACAAGATGTTGCCTTGGGTATGATCAACCACCGTTAAGCCTCTATTCCTCTAATCCTTTGGTGATCCCAATCAAATAACTTGATAAATCAAAGGGGCGCAAATCTTCTGGTTTTTCACCCAATCCTAAAAAGCGCACCGGAAGACCCAACTGATCGCGAATGGCCATAACCACGCCACCTTTTGCGGTGCCATCCATCTTCGTTAAAATGATGCCGGAAACTGGGGTTACATCCATAAACTCTTTAGCTTGACTAATCCCATTTTGTCCTGTCGTGGCATCCAATACCAACCATGTTTCATGAGGAGCCCCTTCAATTTCGCGGCCCGCTACCCGACTCATTTTGCCTAGTTCACGCATTAAGTTGGTTTTGTTTTGAAGACGACCGGCCGTATCGCAAATGAGAACATCGATATCATTGTTTTTGGCATAGCGACACGCATCTACAATGACCGAAGCGGGATCTTGCTTTTCTTTGCCAGCAATACAAGGGGCATTTAAACGATCCGCCCAAATTTCAAGCTGCTCCACAGCCCCCGCTCGAAAGGTATCAGCCGCGGCTACAGCTGGTTTTAATCCTTGTTCTTGGAAAGATTTGACGAGTTTAGCGGTAGTGGTCGTTTTTCCAGAACCATTGACCCCAACCATCAAGATCACCGTTGGACCATCTTGAGCCAACGACCACTCAGGATCTTTGTCTGGATCATAAAATTCATACAAAATATGAATCAAATAATCCTCCATGGAATCGAAATTTTTGATCTCTTTGGCATTGGATTCAAAAGCATCCACAATTTTTTGGGCTGTGTGTATTCCCATATCACTTTCCAATAAAATGATCATAATTTCTTCGAGAAGCTCATCATTAATGCCCCGAAAACTATTGGACAAAGCGCGAATGCGATCGCCAAAGCTTTTGCGGCTTTTGGAAAGCCCTGAAAGGTATTTATCTTTGTCTTTAGAGCGGACAAATTTGGATTTTAATTTTTCAAAAAAGGCCATACAATCTCCTTGGGAAAACGGCAAGTTTTCCTTTTTGTCTACTTGATTTTAATCTTACCAAAAAAATAAAGGTCATAAGGCAAAGCCATCTAAGCCATCTGAGGAAAATCTATTTTTAACCCAATAGGCTTTTTTCTTTTTTGGTTCCATTTTGGTTTATCATGGTGATAATAGAAAATATTTTGGTCAGGAAGGAGAGAAGGATATGGAAAAAGTTAACATTGGTCCTTTAATCAAAAAAGAAATTAAGATTGCTTGTCCTAATATTCGCTTTAAAGAAATTGCGGAACTCCTTGGGATCAGCTACAACCAACTCTTTGTAAAATTTCGCAATGGACGCTTTACCGATGCGGAACTCACCAAGATTATGAACCGTATTGGCGGTAAAAACGTCCATTTATTGGAAACCTATGATGGACGCTTTCTGGATCTCAACGTCGAAAGCGAAG
>CAYMGC010000105.1:4198-5401 GCA_964389885.1 uncultured Erysipelotrichaceae bacterium
CATTTATTGGAAACCTATGATGGACGCTTTCTGGATCTCAACGTCGAAAGCGAAGAAAAAGGTTAATTCAAAAGGTATAAGGAGATTTTACCTTGAGATGACAAGGATTCTTTTCAATGGCAAAATAGGTTTAATACGACGAAAGGAAACCATATGCGTCTTGAACAGTCCATTGCCCAATTTAAAGCCAATCCTTCAAGCGAAAACAGCCAAGAGCTCCTAACCCTTTTAAAAGAGAGCCATTATTTTATCTTGTTGCATCCTTCGGTGTTTCAAGATTCTTTAATTCGCCAACAAGTGGAAAAGCAAATCCAACAAAAAAAGTTGGAAAATTTACCCATTTTGATGTTTCATACCAAAACGCAGGCGGGTTCCATTTTTCCAGTGTTCACCTCTCTTGAAGAACTTCATAAATTTCCTAACCAATCTTCCTACCCTCAAATAGAAGTTGATTTTCGCGGATTGTATGAATTAATTCAAGTTCATCCAACCATTGAAAACATCATGTTAAATCCAGAAGGCGATTCCTTAGCTTTCCCGCGTCAACAATTTTTGGATCGCTTTTCTAGCGCTGTACAAGGACAGCTTATTGAAGCCCACGAGTTTCCCTCAGAATTTAAGGCTAACTTAGAGCAAGGAGTACGAAAAGCGGGCACCAAAGTCATTAAGGCCTTAAATAAATCCGCTTTACACTACCCAGAAATTTCAAAGATTTGGGTCTTACGCCAACCCGAGGAAGAAAAATTTTCCTGGTTACTCGTTTTAGAGAGTGAAATCCCTCCTCAACAAGCCCATGGAAATTTATTACAGGAGTTGTTGGTTCAAACAAATTCTCTTTCTGGAGCCATGTGCTATACCTCTTATTCTCCCATTTTAGAAGTCTTGGACAATTTCCAACCCGCTTATGTTCGTCCATACAAACGGGTTGCCACATCTTCTAAAAAGGAGAAAAATAAGGCGAAGAAAAAAAGTAGTTAGGGAGGATTGTTATGGCCAAAAAATCAAAAGAACGATTTAAGAAAATTTATACCCAAGGTGTCTTTGAAATGTTAGAAATCTGGGTTGATCAAGAAACAGGAGTAAATTATTTGATTCATCAAAGTGGAAATGCTGGAGGGATGACTCCACTTTTGGACAGCGAAGGAAACCCTGTAATATCCGCTATAAAACCCGATTTGGATGAGTAAAAAATAAAAGGGATGA
>CAYMGC010000106.1:0-5252 GCA_964389885.1 uncultured Erysipelotrichaceae bacterium
CCCTACGCACCCATAAGCAAAATATAAAAGCCAGTTGGAAAGATGTTTGATCTTTTTTTCCAAGATCAACAAAGCGCTTTTTTGATAGGCCGCCATCATTTGCGGCATATTTAAACCTTGAAGCCCAATCGCAAAGAAACGTTGAAAGGTTGGATCTAGACGTCGATCCTGGGCAATGCATTGAGCTAAAGCTTGGCCATTTTTAAGTTGGTTGCGCCAGCGCTTCGCCAATATACTTCCAAAGGGAAAACTTTTATTGGCTTGCATAAAGTGCAATGTTTCTAAAGTCGATAAAGAGCTATTTTGAGTGCATTCCAGTAAAGCAGCACATTCAATGGAAGCAATCATCTTAATTAGAGGTAGACCAAAAATCCATTGACTCACCCTTTGATTTTTTGAACCATCTAAAAGAAAGACACTTGCTAAAAAAATTCCAAATCCTCCTACGACCATCCAAAATCCACTTGTAATCCAACAAAGAAAGTCAAGAAGCCACGAATTGGAAGTTTGAAATTCGCCAAAGGCAGGCAAAATGCTCTTCGTAAAAAACCAAACCAGGCCTGTCGCAAAAGCCATTAAAAAAAGTGGATACATCGAATGATGAAAGAGCTTTTTAAATAAGAGGTCTTTGGCTTGACGAAGTTTTTCATCGTATCCAATCGCTTCATCCAAGGCAAAATAGGTTAACAAAGTCCCAAGCTGTTTCATGCGCTTGGCTTTTTGGCTTTGAATTAACTTCGCAAAGGTTTCTCCTTGATTGAATAAAGCTAAAATCGCCTCTTTTTGTCGAAAGGATAATTCAATATTGTCTAAAAACGGCAATCCACTTTGGTGAAGCAAGGAGAAGATTTCGATTTCCTGCTCTTCAATTCGGGGATAGTCCTGCTTGCTTCCGACAGGTTGCAAAAGAAAGGCTAGGACGCGCTTGATCAGGGGTTTCGAAGAGGGCTTTAAGATCTTCTTGATGCCAAATTTCATAAAGACATTCCTTTCCGTGAGGGGTATTTACTAGCTTACACACAAAAATACCTTTTAGGACGCACCGTAATTCCTCTTTATCAATGCCTAAATCCAGTAAACGATGAATGCACTCGGCTCCTGAGCCACAATGCAGTGTCGTTAAACAAAAGTGTCCCGTTAAGCTAGCGCGCAGAGCCATTTTGGCACTAAGCGCACTGCGGCATTCGCCAAAAAACAAAATATCAGGATCATGCCGCATCAACTCTTCAATTCCGGTTTCATATGTTATTCCTCTTGCTTCGCACACTTGAATTTGCACCATTTGGGGTTCCTGAATTTCAATGGGATCTTCTAGAGTGACGATCTTGCGGGCTTGTTTTTTAAGGATGTCATTGAGTAAAGCATGGATGGTGGTGGATTTTCCAGACCCCGTGGGGCCACAGCTGATCAATAATCCATGTTCAATGGTGGAAAAAGCGGCTAATTTTTCAATGGCTTCTGGTGAAGAACAAAGATCTTTTAAAGCAAAGTGATGACTGGAATGCAATAAACGAATGACCCCCGTACGCAATTGATCAGTCGCCATCATGGAAAAACGACAATCGAGTTTTCCCAACGAAAACTCTCCCGATTGTGGCTTATACGGGGCGCAAAGATCCATTTTGGAAATGTAACGTAAGTACTCTAAAAACTCCACTTTACAAATATCTTGATCCAAACGAATTAAGCCTTTTGGAGTGCGAAAGGAAACGAGTAAATTTTCAGCCTTTTGTTCCAGATGAATATCCGTGGCTTGTTGGCGTAAAGCACAATCCAATAAAATACGGCATAGTTCTTTCATGGGGTTTCCTCATTCTTCTATAAGCCAAAGTCGCTAAAAAAATTTGCGCTTCGTCAAAAAGAAAGAAATGTGGACAGACTGAGTCTATAAAACTAAGCTAAACTAAAAACAAATGAGAAAAAGGGGCACTTTATGGAAAAAAAAGTTTGGAAAAAAATAGAACAGTCTCTTTTTGAAGCGGAAACTGCAGCAGCTTGCATTTTACAAGCGGGTTCTATGCTCATGACCAATGGCGCCGAAGTATTTCGGGTAGAAGAAACGATGACTCGAATGGGTTATTCCATTCCTGGAGTAAAGTATTGTACGGCTTATGTCACAGTAACGGGAATTATGTGTTCGGTAGAAGTTTCTGGACAGACGGTAACACGCATTGCACGTATTAAAAATATGGATCGCAATATGACCATTGTCAGTGCGATCAACGCCCTTTCTCGGGAGGCCGAAGTCAAACACTACAGTGCTGAAGTGTTAACCAAAAAATTATTGGCTTTAAATGAGTTGCCCAATTACTCGGCTTCTATTAAAGCTTTATGGGGAGCTATTGGGGCCGCTGGTTTTGCGATCTTCTTTGGTGGAGGCTTTACAGAAATAGGCTTTGTTTTTGTGATCGGTTTATTGATCCGCCTTTTTTCGGTGCTTTGTTCGCATGTTCACATCAATGCTTTTTTTGTGAATGTGATTCTTTCTTTTTTTGCGGCGGTTCTTTCGGTATTGTTTAACCGTTGGGTTCCAAGTGCTCAAACCTCCGTATTAATTATTTCTTCTATTATGTTATTGGTTCCTGGACTAACCATTACCAATGCGTTACGAGATTCGGTTATGGGTGAGCCTCTTTCTTCTCTTGTTTTATTAACCCAAGCGATGTTGGTAGCTTGTGCCATTGCGATTGGCGTTTTAATGGGATTAGCGGTGGTAAAATGATTGAACCGTTTACACTTAAAACCTTTCTCATCACCCTTTTTTGGCAAGGCTTTTTAGGATCGGCCTTAGCTTGTGCTGGATTTGGAGTCTTATTCAACGTGCGTGGCAAAAGTCTGTATGCAGCGGCTTTCATTGGAGGAATTGGCGGATTGGTTTATGAACTGTGTTTGGTGGAACATTGGTCCAATCCCATGGCCAATTTTATGGCAGCGACTGTTTTAAGTTTATTGGCTGAATTTTTTGCCCGTAAGCTCAAAAACACCGTAACCGCCTTTACGGCCTGTGCCTTGATTCCTCTGGTGCCTGGAGGAACCGCTTACGAAATGATGTTGGAATTTTCTGAAGGTCATGCGATTAGCGGATGGGTCAAATTGCTCGATGTACTCACTGTTTCAGGAATGTTGGCTATGGGAATTTTATTTGTCTCGACCTTAACCCGCTTTTTCTTTTATTCGAAAGGTCAATGGCATAAAACAAAACAAAAAATGCAAGAAATTCCCTTATATGCAAGTGAAACATTTTTAAGACCAAACTTCAAAAAGTTCCAAAAGAAGACTCCTAGCTTAAAAAATCAAGATCATTCTAGGTCTCCTGTCCAAAAATCAAGCCCTTTAAACAAGGAAAACTAGCTAAGAATTTATTCTCCTAAAAGTTTTCTTCAAAAGATAAAAAGAAGTTAATTTGTTCAAAAAACAAATACAGAATTAATTAAAAAGGAAAATTGAAAAAAGACTAAAAAATAGAAAATAAAAATTTTTTAGTCTTTTTTTTGGTCTTATTTGGTTTGAATAGGTATTTATATCTCCTTATTTTCCCGAATTAAATTCTTATTTAATCTTTACTTGTCATTTCTCAGGAACCTTCTAGAATAAAATTAAATCTAAAAGCGCTTACATTTAAGAAAATGAAAAACATTTTGTAAGGAAATGAAAGCGATTGGAAAATATTTTAGGAGAGAGAAAATGCGCAAGACAAGAAAATGGTTTGGATTAAGCCTTTCTAGTGTGCTTTTTGTAGCGTCTTTGGCTGGATGCTCAAGCACAAGCAAAACGAGTTCTACAAAGACAAGTGATGCTACGGCAAAAACAGATAGTAAAGCAAGTGATGAAACCGTATTGGTAACATTTGTTCAAGATACTAATACACCAAATACGTTAAATTTTCGCGATCTTGTTACAGAACAAATGGAAGTGGAGACCACTTTAGAAGAGGATGGAATTGCTTCTCGCATTTACATTCCAGAAAACGGGGCCGATACCTTGATCGTGACCTTCCATGGCAATGGAGAAGGCGGAACGGAAGACGGTTCTAACAACTACTCCCAAATCGCTGCTAACCGTCAAGTTGCAACGATGATTTCCGATGTGGTTCAATCTGGATTTGGTGGGGCTTATGTTTTAAGCTTTCAAACTCCGGATGATTGGTATCATGACCACACTCAAGAAGTGAAGAAAGTTATCGACGAAGTGGTAAAAAAATACAATATCGATCCCGATCGTATTTTCGCTACTGGTCTTTCCGCAGGTGGCTTAATGACTGAACGAATGATTGGCACTTATCCAGATCTATTTGCGGGGGCTTTGATTTCTTGTGCCGCCATTGCGAAAAACGATACCTATGTAGAAGGTTCAGCTGTGCTTCCTACTTTAGGGGGCGATTATGAAACCTATGAAGAAGAATACATTGTCTATCCTGATGAAACGGATAAGAGCGTCGAAGGCGTGGCGGATGACAAATCGTTAGATGCAGGAGACGAAAAAACAGGTTTTACTACAGAAGATGGCACGGCTTATGCTAAATTTAAAAAACCGGCTGACTATGATGAATATGTAAAGAATTATGAACAGTGGATTGAAGCCATTGCCAAGAGTAACGTTCCCCTTTATTTTGTCCACAGCTATACCGATCCAACTATTTACTATAAATGGACTGAAATGGCTGCAGAAGGTATCGAAGAATATCGCGAAGCCAACAATCTAGATGGTGAAGTCCACTACGAAATCATTGATTCTACTGATCCATGGCCTGGCCACTGGGCTTGGGTGCGCATGTACAACAACGATATTACCGATGATCATGGACATTCCACTTTAGATTGGTTTACTACGCTTGTGGATGCCACCGAAGGATATAATGCGCCTGTACTCGAAGTGACCGATACACACAATAATTTAGGCGAAGGAACAATTGAGTTTACTCTTGAAGCTGAAGTTTTAGACGATGGCGAAAAGATTACCAAAATTCATACGGCTCCTCTAGAAGAAACCATTGATGTCGATAAAATCACTCCAGAGATGTTTACGGTTACACGTACTAATTATGAGGATACTCAAGAGATTGAAGTCACTGAGGTAACGGTTGATGACGACAATTGTCTTATTTTAACGCTCGAGCCAGTTGGTGTCCTCTATTACAATGGCAAACGCAATATTATTGAACCCATTGTGTATTCCATTGAAGCTGTAGATCTTCCTGTTAAGGAAAGCTAATTTAACCTTTCCCGCTTGAAATCAAAGCGGGATTTTTTTTT
>CAYMGC010000107.1:0-5204 GCA_964389885.1 uncultured Erysipelotrichaceae bacterium
TTTGGAAGACGCTCTTTCATTGTGGCGTCATCAAATACGTTTTCACCAAAAATTTCCGCAATATTTGTGTTCATAATGTCTCCTTCGAGATTGTGGACAAAAAATAAAGGCAATGGTCCCAAACCCTCCATATGGTCCAAAGGGTTCAAAACCCTTGTGGTAAACCCGTGGGGGAATGTTTGGCGCCATTGCCTTTCGTTGTCGAAACCTTACACGACTTTGGGCGATCCTGTCAAGAAAACGAGGAGTAAACTTTTTATGCGGTTCAAATTTGATCCGAAAAGAAAGAAAAAAGCGTTAAAAACATACATTTTTTACAATCGGCTTATTTCACTATAAATTTTTTACAAAGATTAGAAAAAGCTTCGGAACTTTTATTCGTCCGTATTCATTTTTATATTTGCTTTGAAATAAATTAACTTTTTCCTGAATAAGAGAAACTAAGAGTTAAGAAAAAGTTCTTCTTATCCAGAAAAAAGTAGACACTATGGCTTGAATAGCGCCGATTTCCCCAATACAAATAGGAAAGGTAGAAAAACCAAATCTTTTTCGATCAAAATGGGACTGAAAAGGTTTTCATTTCTAAAAAGAAAAATGATTTTCTTTTTTTCTTTGTAAAATGACCTAAAATTTTTTTATCCTTCATTCCTCCCTTTCTTCTTTATTTTTTCTTTAAATGTAGTTTGTTAAAGAAGACTTCTTTTTAATCGAAGGAAAGATTTTTAAAGAAAAGAGGGAAGCTTAGTCTTTTAAGGAATAAGGAGTATTACAAAGCCACCTCCTTTTTTCGGTGTCAAATAGAAAGAGGGAAATTTTATGACAAAAAATGATATTTTACAATACGTTGAGGATGAAGGAGTAAAATTCATTCGCTTAGCTTTTTATACCCCTTTTGGGGTACAGAAAAATGTATCTATCATGCCAAGCCAATTGTGCCGTGCGTTTGAAAAAGGCGTAGCAATTGATGCCACTCAAGTATTTGGCCTAGGGGCCAAACAAGATCATGGAACCGATTTAATCATCAAACCCGATCCCTCAACGATGATTTATTTACCATGGCGCTCATTAGAAAATGGAGTGATTCACATGGTTTGTGATTTGTATTATCCAGATGGAACCCTGTTTCAAGCCGATACCCGCACCTTTTTAAAAGAAACGCTTAAACAACTTTATCGCTATGGACTTGACGTTTTAATGGCGGCAAAAATTGAATTTTATTTATTTGAAAAGGATGCGCAAGGAAATTTGACCAAAAAGCCATTTGATCAAGGAGGCTATATGGATGTAGCCCCTTTAGATCAAGGTGAAAATATTCGTCGGGAGATTTGTTTATTGCTAGAAGAAATGGGGCTAGATCCTCATAAGTCTTATCATCAATCCGGTCCAGGCCAAAATGAAATTGACTTTCACTTCTCTGAACCACTTTTAGCCGCAGATGAAGCTTCTTTATTTAAATGGATTGTTCGTACAACAGCCAATTCCAATGGCTTACATGCCGACTTTTCCCCCAATCCTTTAAAGGATCAACCTGGAAGTGCAATGCATGTGCAAGTGCGTTTTTTAGAAGGCTTAGAACATCAAAATGCTTTTATTGCCGGATTGTTAAAATATTTACCCGATTTACAACTCTTTATGTGTAGCAATCCAAATTCTTATGCGCGTTTTACCCACTTCAATGCGCCCATGCGCTTTGATGCTTCGGATACGGTGCGTAATGTTATGATTCGTATTCCTCCTTTAGCTAAAGACGTACTCGAAGTCCGTTTGCCGGATTCTAACTCCAACCCCTATTTAGTATTTGCTTTAATTCTTTTGGCTGGTCTTCAAGGAATAGAAGAAAATTTGTCTTGGGATGATGGACCAAAAGAGGATTTTAGAAAAGTTGCGCAATCTTTAAAGGAAGCCAAAGATCTTGCCCTTGAATCAGCCTTTGTTAAAAAGCATGTTGATCCACAAATTTTAGAAACCTATCTAGCTTTGGAGGAAGAAGCGTGTTAAATCGCAGTCTTTTAATGCTTTCCGAAAGTCCAGAAGTGGAAGAAGTCTTTTCACAAGCGGGGTGGAAAATTGTTAAAGCCGAAAATATTGAACAAGCTCGCCGATTATTAGGCCAAACGTCCTTCGATTTACTTGTAGCCCAACTCGCTTCCAAATCCACTTCCTTGCAACAAATTGTCTTAGAACTCAGCATGCTTCATAACACGAGTGCTTTGGTTCTTTGTCCCCAAAATAAAACGGACACTTTAAGTTACCAATACCGTGACGCGCTTATTTTGACTTTATCCTCTCGAACGTCCAAAACGACCTTGGCTCAAATTGCGGATTACTTAGGCAAAAATGCGCAAAGTCAGCGGCGTTTGTTAGAAAGTTTAAATCAGGAAAAACGCAAACTCCAAGATGAAAAGCTTGTGAGTCAAGCGAAAATGCAACTTGTCATGTTGTGTCACTGGAGTGAAGACAAAGCCCATCAATATATTTTAAAAACCGCTATGGATCATTCGATGACCAAAGCGGCTGCAGCCCGACAAATTTTACGTAAGCTAGAAAGGATTGTGGATGAAAGTCAAAAAAACAAACGCCATGAGGCATCTTGATACGCTTAAATTGCCTTATGAAGCCTATGATCTACAGCTTAAGGAAGCTAAAGATGCCCAAAGCGTAGCAGATTTATTGAAAACCGACCCTAAGCAAGTTTTTAAAACGCTTGTGACCATTACTCCCAATAACGAACCAGTGGTCTTTATGATTCCAGCCGATGCCCATCTCTCTTTAAAAAAGGCAGCTCATGTGGCGGGGAAAAAAAAGCTGGAAATGCTTCCTCAAAAGCAATTGTTCCCACTGACCGGATATGTTCATGGAGGATGTTCTCCTTTAGGGATGAAAAAGCATTTTCCCACTTACTTTGATCAAAGTGCCCTGGATTATGAAACCATTTACTTCTCTGGAGGAAAAATTGGGGTACAAATTCAGCTGGATCCTCGTTTATTGAATCAGGCCATCCAAGCTAAACCAGCCGATCTGTGTGAAAGTCCACTTTAGCCTCGAAAAAAAGAACCAAACCTTGATGTTTGGTTTTTTTTCCGCTTCTTTTTGCTTATTTACGTTATTCTTTTGTCAGTAGACGTTTTTTTTCTTTTTTCGACTTTGGCTCTTTTATCCGTTTTAAAGAAAGAGTCAATTTTTACCAAACTAGAGGTGACTTTAAGTTTGGAAAGGAGGTTGGAACTTCTTAAAGAAGTTCTGACGAATATGAAAGCCTTTGAATCGAATGTTTATCAAATTTATCCCCTAGGGGCCGTAGGCGCTCCCTTTGAAAATGATTTTAAACTCACTCATCGTCTTAACAAATTAGAGAATTGGGTGGATCATTTGAAAAAGCTCAATGTCGATATGGTTCTTTTTAATCCACTTTTTGAATCAGGAAGCCATGGCTATGACACCATTGATTATCGGAAAGTGGATAGCCGTTTGGGAGATCAAGAGGATTTAAAACAATTAGTCACACTTCTTCATGAAAATGGGATTCGCGTTTTATTTGATGGTGTGTTCAATCATGTGGGTCGGCAATTTGCTCCCTTTCAAGATGTTTTAAAAAATCGAGAACAATCACGCTATAAAGATTGGTTCCAAATCGATTTTTGGAACAATAATTCCTTTAATGATGGCTTACGCTATGCCAATTGGGAAGGCTATGACTCCCTTGTCAAGCTTAACTTGCGTAATCCCGAAGTTATTCAATATCTTTTGGATACGGTGGATTTTTGGATTGATGAATTTGGTGTGGATGGCTTGCGTTTGGATGTAGCCTATTGCTTGGATGGCGACTTTTTAAAGGTGTTGCATCAACATGTCAAAGCCCGCGATCCGGAATTTTTCTTATTAGGCGAAACACTTCATGGGGACTACAACATGTGGGTAAATGAGGAAAAATTGGATTCGTGTACCAACTACGAATGCTACAAGGGGCTTTATTCTTCATTTAACTCTAAAAATTTCTACGAAATTTTATATTCCTTCAATCGCCAATTTGGTAAAGATCCTTGGTGTCTTTATCGTGGAAAGCATTTACTTTCTTTTGTTGACAATCATGATGTAAACCGTATTGCCAGTACCTTAGATAATAAAGCCTTGCTTCCCGCTTTATATGCCATGCTCTATACCATGCCTGGTATTCCATGTACATATTATGGAAGTGAATGGGGATTAACTGGAACGAAAAATGCCAATGATACGGCTTTACGTCCAGAAGTAAAATCGCTTGAGTGGAATGAATTAACGGATCAAATTGCTAAGTTTGGTCAAATTCGTCACGACCATCCCGAATTAATGTATGGAGATTACACACAAATTGCGATCAATAATCCTTGGTGTATTTATCAACGCAGTTGGAATGGACAATCTGTTTGGACGTGTATTAATTTAACCGATCAACCTATTTCTATTCCTGTCAATGTCCATCAAAAAATGACTAACTTGATGAGCAATGAAGAGGAAGACATTCAAGGATCCGTCCAGTTAGCCCCTACTTCTTATAAGCTTTTAAGTTTTTAATGCCATTTAGGTTAGAAATTCAAAAGAATTTTTAACCTTTTTTCTTTTTAAAATTTATTTTCTTCATCTTCAGAAGAAAACAATTGAGAGATTAAAAAAATTATTACTAAATTCTCTTGAAAAAACATCTTGAAAGATTTTTAGAGGAGGTGGATATTTAAAAGAAAAAATTTGTATTATGATGAAAACCAGATGTAGATTTATGGAGATGAAAGAGGTTCCTTTTCTAAAGAGATTCTATCCTAGTCTTGGGCTTTATGCGCTCCATTATTAAGAAGGGAAAATATGGCCGTTGAAAATATCGCATTATTTCAAGAAAAGATTTCCAAGAATAAATCCTTAAAAAAGGAAGTTAAAAAATTATCCGCTCCTTATGAAGGAAGCGATGATGAACTCCTCGTAGTAGAAAAAGTTTTGATTCCTCTCGCTAAAGAACATAAACTTCCCTTTACTCTTCAAGAATATAAATCACTTTACCAAAATTCTGAGATAGAAGAAGGGGAATTGAGTGATGATGATCTTGATTTTGTAAGTGGGGGACAAGATTTCTTAGCCCAACTTGAAATGGCCCAAAGCCGTATGAAAAAGGATGATGACGATTTCTTCTCTCAATTTTTCAAATAGTTGGTTAAAGACTTGAGGAAGTCAAAAGG
>CAYMGC010000108.1:0-5129 GCA_964389885.1 uncultured Erysipelotrichaceae bacterium
GAAAGCGCTTTCTTGAAAAATAAGAAACGGGGATAAAAGAAAAAATTTTGAAAAAAACGATAAAAAGAGTGGGGGTATAAAAACGCCATTTGATCAAACTGAAAACCCAAAAGAGCATAAAAAAAAGAGGATCGGGTTTCGATCCTCTAAAAAACTAGTTTTCTTTTAAAGTTTCCATAACGGCTGTGCAGCGATCGCATAAGCCATCTTCGTTTTCTTCTTCGATGTAGTTCCAGCAACGTGGGCAGACGTGACCTTTGGCATGTGTAAGTTCAATTTCTACGCTGTCATAAGGTTTTAAGCTTTCATCGGTGAAGTCTACAGTTGAAACCATGAGCCATTGAGCGGGATTGTCGATCAACGATTCGACAGCCTCTTTGATTTCAGCGGGGGCATGAATTTTTAAAGCGGCTTCGTTGGATTTTTTCAATAAACCTTCTTGTTTGGCTTCTTCGAGCGCTTTTAAGACGTCTTTGCGCAAATCCAAAGCTTTTTCCATTTCCGCTTTTAAAGCAGCACCATCGATATCCAATCCACTCTTCACAAACTCAGATAAGTGGATGGACTCTTCATCGAGGTGTAAGAGATCGTTGATTTCTTCGGTCGTATGGGCCAAGATGGGTGCCCAAAGGCGAGTAAGAATGGAAGCCGCCAAGTATAAGACGGTTTGCACTTCACGACGGGCTCTTGAATCTTTGGCATCGCAATACAAGATGTCTTTGGCGTAGTCCAAATAGTAGCTTGAAAGCTCGGTGGTCATTAAGGAAATCAGTGTGGAAGTGACATCGGCAAAGCGGTATTCATTGTAGGCTTTGATGCACAAATCCACGGCTTCATCCAACAACACCAAGATGTATTGGTTTTGTTTGGAAAGTTCGTTGGGGTTGATTAAATCCTTGGCGGTAAATTGATTTTCATCCAAGTTGGCCACTAAGAAGCGGAAGGTGTTGCGCACTTTGCGATAGGCATCGGAGACTTGTTTCAAGATCTTTTTACCCATGGAGCAATCGGCTTGATAGTCCACGGTGCAAGTCCACAAGCGTAAAATATCCGCCCCGTTTTTGGACGTGATTTCCGCTGGAGCCATGGCATTCCATAGCGATTTGGACATTTTGCGGCCATTTTCATCCATGACAAAGCCATGGGAGAGGACTTGCTTATAAGGAGATTCCCCATAAATGGCGGTTCCGACGATCAAAGAGGAGTTGAACCAACCACGGTATTGGTCACTGCCTTCAAAGTACAAATCAGCAGGATAGCCAAGACCGCGTTCCAACATAGCGCCCGTATGGCTGCTACCAGAGTCAAACCAGACATCCATGGTGTCGGTTTCTTTGGTAAATTTGCCATTGGGTGAATGTTCACTGGTATAGCCTTCTGGTAAAAGCTCTTCGGCGGATTTTTCAAACCAAACGTTTGAACCATGTTCGCGAATCAGCTCGGCTACGTGTTCAAAGATCACGGGATCCATCAAAGGAGTGCCATCTTCGCCATAAATGATAGGAATAGGAACGCCCCAAGCGCGTTGGCGGGAAATACACCAGTCTCCACGATCGGAGATCATGTTGTGCATACGCCCTTCACCCCAAGCGGGTACCCATTCTACGGCATGAATTTGGTCTAAGAGCTGTTGGCGAATTTTGTCAATGGAAGCAAACCATTGCACGGTAGCGCGGAAAATGATCGGCTTTTTGGTGCGCCAGTCATGAGGATAGGAGTGAGTGATATCTTCACGAGCTAAAAGCGCATTGTTTTCGGTGAGCCAATCGATTACGAGACCATTGGCTTGATCCGTGGTTTTTCCCACTAAACGAGGACCGGCTTCTTCCATCATGCGTCCTTGCGCATCAACGTTTACAAAAATAGGTAGACCGTATTGTTTTCCGATTAAGAAGTCATCCATACCAAAGCCTGGAGCGGTATGAACCAAGCCCGTACCCGAATCGGCTGTGACGTGTTCACCAACCATTACAAGCGATTCCACTTCGGGATACAAAGGATGTTGAGCGGTCATGTATTCCAACTCTTTACCCGGAATGGTTTCCAAGACTTCATAATTTTCAATGCCAAATTGTTTCATCAAGGGTTCCACGAGTGTATCCAACACGATTAAGTTGCCTTGATCGGTTTTGACGCGCGCATAGTCATAGCGGGGATGCACGCTGATCCCAAGGTTGGCGGGAATGGTCCAAGGGGTAGTGGTCCAAATCACAAACGCATCGTTTTCGTCCAATTTTCCTTTGCCATCTTTGACTGGAAATTTAACGAAAATCGTCGGAGAAGTGACGTCTTTGTATTCCACTTCGGCTTCGGCTAAAGCGGATTCGGACGAAGGAGACCAATAAACGGGTTTTAAGCCTTGATAAATTAAGCCATCACTAGCCATTTTGCCAAAGATTTCAATTTGTCTTGCTTCAAAGTCTGGCGTGAGCGTTTCGTAAGGATGATTGTAATCCCCAATGCTACCCAGCGCTAAAAAGCCCTTGCGTTGGCGATCGATTTGTTCCAAAGCGTAGTCATGACAAATTTTACGGAACTCGGGAACACCAATTTTTTTGCGATCATAGCCAAGTTTGGTTACGGCCGTTTCAATAGGAAGTCCGTGGGTATCCCAACCTGGAATGTAAGGCACTTGATAGCCTTGCATAAATTTGGATTTGTTGATGACATCTTTTAACACTTTATTTAACGCATGGCCCAAATGGATGTCACCATTGGCATAAGGAGGACCATCGTGTAAGACGAAGGGTTTCGCATCTTCGCGCTTTTCCAACATCTTTTCATAGAGCTGCATCTCTGCCCAACGCTCTTGAAATTGAGGTTCTTTCTTTGGAAGATTCCCTCGCATTTCAAAGCTCGTTTTGGGCATTTGAAGGGTATCTTTGTAATCCATAATTTGCCTTTCTTAAGCCTTACGGCTTGATTGTTTTTAAAATGAGTTCACGCTTTTTTTAAAAGAAATGATTTTTAAAGCGTGCAGGAGTTGTTCAAAAAAAAAGCCGCCCTCAAACAAGGACGACAATGCGCGGTACCACCTTTATTCTCCAAACTTGGAGCTCTTTCAGCTAACGGGCTGTATCCGAAAGGAAGTACTCAAAGGATCACTACGGCTTTCTCTAATAAAGACCATCCTTTTTTCCCACCTTCAGCTTCAAAGTGATGTTCCCTTCCGACTCTCATACAGCATTGCACCATCCTGCTGCTCTCTTGAATCCTTTCGAAACGGACGCGTCTTTGTCATCGCCTTTATTGGTATTTGAGGATTTGAACAACCAATCGGTCCTTTTTCGTATGGTTGAGAACTTCGCCTAAACGAAATTTTCCAACCCGACGGACAGATATGTCGTCATTATTGCACAACGTTTTGACGGATTCAAGAACTTCATCGTTGACTTTGACCTCGCCTTGGCGAATCAAATCTTTGGCATGGGCCCGAGAACAATGGGCCAAAGCGGCCACAAGGCAATCGGCGCGTAGACTAGCGAGGTTGACTTGTAAGGGTTCAAATTGCACAGGAGGTAGGGATTTTGGATCACAAGGTTCAAAATACAAATCCACATGTTTAATGTGGCGAATTTCTTGTTGAATAAAAGGGACTAAATTGGGCATACATAAAAGGGAAATGGTGTCTGGAGTGCAAATGATATCCCCGATGGTTTCCCGTTCTAAACCAGCATGCATTAAAGTCCCTAACACATCGCGATGGGTGAGTTCATCGCCTTTATACTTCGCTTGTAAAGCCGCTACAAGAGGTTCATCTTCCCACTCATTTTCCCCAATGGCTAAGCGGGCGCGTAAAGCTTGATCTCTTCCGCCTTCAAAACGGTAAGGAGTGGATTTACAAATATTTTTTGCAAGCGCTTGCTTTGCGGGGGATAAAAAACCGGTAATAAGCATTACTCCAGAGCGTTGCCAACGATCGATGCCGTTTTTAACGATCTTAGAAAATTGCTCATTTCCGGTATTTGAAGTTCTCATCGTCATAGCGGATTGGATACTCCTGACTTGAGTCATGAGAGAAAATCCGCTCCTTTCTCTAAGGTATTTATTGGCCTAATTGTTTTTACACTAGGCTTAAACCTATGTCTTTCGATGGCTTATTCAGCCCCATGCTCGTCATCGTCGCTTTTTCCATAGTTAATGGATCCAGCCACACCAATATCACTTGGATAACACAAAATGACGTTAGCTCCAATTTTCTGCACATTTCCATCCAACGCAAAAACCACACCAGATAAAAAGTCAATGGTTCGTTGGGCGTATTCACGATCAAGTTTATGTAAATTGACAACGACAGCGCGGCCTTCCTTCAAACGAGATCCGACCACTTCTGCTTCCCCAAAACTTCTTGGTTCAAACAAAACCATCTTGGTTTTCTCGTCAAGGGGGGCCGGGCCGCTATTGCTTTTTGATTCGTAAGCAGTAGTTGTTTGTGTTGTGCGCATCGGTGCAGAGGTTGATCGAGTATTGTGTTGAATAGGCTGATCGATGATTTCATCTTCGACTTCGTATTCTTCTTCATCATCGTCATCCGGTTCAACGAATGCTTTGATTTTATCCATGAATCCCATGAAAGAAACCCTCCTCTATCGACTGTATACTATCATATCATGCCCCTTGACCAAATAAGCCAGACCCGATCCACGCGAAAAAGCGGTAGGCATCGCTTTCCTCTTAAACTATCAAAGGGTCTTTTCCCTTTCGAAAATTTCTTTTTTAGAAAAAGACCAAAGATAGAAAGAAAGTCCTCCTCGTTTAAAAGTGGCTTTAAGACTTTTGAACACGATATCGCCTACTTTAGCTATCCTAAAGTAGACTTGAAGATTCTTTAGAATCATCCCATGAAACTATAAAAGTGCCTAGATATTGGCACAAATTTTTTAGGAAAAATGCCATAATTTTTTTCGAAAAACTTCGAAGATTTTACCTAAATTTTTTTCTTTTGCAAAATACCAATGCAATTTTCAAAGTCAGGCTCTGATTTTAGCCTTGCAACTCTTGGTGTTTCTGTGTTTCTTAGACCAGAAAGTTTAGCATTTTTTACACTTTCTATCTTAGCGTTAATTTCTAAATTGCTATAGAAAAGGGGCTTTAAAAATTGCATAAAGTCCTAGAATTTGAATAAGACC
>CAYMGC010000109.1:0-4972 GCA_964389885.1 uncultured Erysipelotrichaceae bacterium
CTAATTCTCCAATCTAGGATTATTTTACTTCCTAAGCTTCTTTTTTTAGTTTTATCCTATCCAAAGACAAAAAAACTGGGAATTTTCCCAGTTTTCGTTTTTTAAATTTTTAAGCTTGCTTTTCTGAATCAGTGTCTTTTAAATGCCAAATATCTTGATCATATTGAGCAATGGTACGATCGGAAGAGAAGTAACCAGCCATAGCAATATTCGTTAAGGCCATTTTGTTCCAATTTTCTTGATCCGCATAGGCCGCATAAGCTTTTTTACGAGCATCCATATAGGCATCCAAATCGAGAAGAGCCATAAACCAGTCTTTTGTAGTGATGTCATGATGCAAGCGATGTAAGCAGGTAGAGTCACCAAGAGCTAACATTTCTTCCCCGACTAAGAAGTTTACGATGGTATTGAGTTTTGGATCGGCTTGTAAAACATTTTGAGGATGATAGCTGCTCTTCGCATAGTTATCAATAACGGTATCACTGTCTACACCAAAGATGAAGATGTTATCGTCTCCAACGAGTTGATGAATTTCTACGTTGGCCCCATCATCTGTACCCAAGGTCACAGCCCCATTGAGCATAAATTTCATATTGGAAGTTCCAGAAGCTTCTTTAGAAGCCAAAGAAATTTGTTCAGAGATATTTGCAGCTGGAATCAGTTTTTCGGCACAGGTTACATCGTAGTTTTCTACCATCACGATTTGAAGATATTTGGAAACTTCGGGATCATTCGCCACAATTTTAGAGAAGACCAGAATCGCATGGATAATGTCTTTGGCCAAAATATAGGCAGGAGCGGCTTTAGCTCCAAAAATAATGGTTACTTTTTGTTCTGGCTTATACCCATTTTTGATTTCTTGATACAAGTTAATAGCAGACAACAAGTTCATTTGTTGACGTTTATATTCATGAAGACGTTTAACTTGGATATCGAAAATAGAGTTTACATCCAAATCAACATTTTGTCTGGCTTTGAGGAAAGTAGCTAATTCTTGTTTCTTTCCTTCTTTAATAGCTCCAAGTTCCTTAAGCGCTTCAGGATCCTTGGCAAAAGGGAGCAACTTAGAAAGTTCATCAGCGTTTTGTAAGAAACCATCCCCAATTTTAGATACGATCCAATCCGTCAATTGAGGGTTACAAGCTTGTAACCAGCGTCGGAAAGTAATACCGTTCGTTTTATTATTAAATTTATCGGGATAGAGTTCATAGAAATCATGAAGCTCGGTATTTTTTAAAATATCTGTATGAATTTTGGCTACACCATTTGTCGATTTGGAAAAATGAATGTCCATATTCGCCATATGAACCGTTTTATTTTGGTCAATAATGGCTGTTTTTGGATTATTGGAGCGTGTTTTCGCAATTTGATTTAATCGTTCAATAATAGGCATTAAATCTGGAGCCACTTCCAATAAGAAATGTTCAGGCCATTTTTCAAGGGCTTCTGCCAAAATGGTGTGATTGGTATAGGCACAAGTTTTTTCTACTTGAGCGATCGCATCATCCATAGACATGCCATGTTTCATTAACAAACGAACCAATTCTGGAATGACCATAGATGGATGCGTATCATTGATTTGAATAACGACATGATCGGATAAGGTATTTAAAGGATATCCTTTGGAAATCACGTCTTCTAAAATCATTTGGGCTCCTGCAGAGACTAAAAAGTATTGTTGGTAGACACGCAATAAGCGTCCTTTTTCATCACTATCATCAGGATATAAGAATAAAGTCAGGTTTTGGGGTACATTGTTTTTATCAAACTGAATGCCATTATAAACAATCGACTCTGTAGCAGAATCAAGATCAAAGAGAAACAATTTATTTTTCTTGTGAGAGTACCCTACGACATCAATAGAATAAAGATGAGCGGGTAAGGTAAAGTTTTTAAATTGTACAGGATAATAGCGACCAGTATCTGTTAACCAGCTATTGTCCGTTTTCCAAGGATCAGGAAGTTCTTGTTGTTTATTGTTTTCAAATTTTTGATGGAATAATCCAAGATGATAATTCAGTCCTACACCATCTCCTGGAAGTTCTAACGTAGCAATGGAATCTAAGAAACAAGCTGCTAAGCGACCAAGACCACCATTTCCAAGTGATGGTTCTGGTTCATATTCTTCAACTTCGGCTAAAGAAATACCATTGGCTTCCAGAGTTTCCCGAACTTCTTTATAAATTCCAAGATTCAATAAATTATTAGAGAGAAGTTTTCCAATTAAGAATTCAGCCGAAATATAGTATAAACGGCGATCGCCTTGAATTACGGGAACGTCTTTGAGTAAATCTTTGGTGTAATCGAGTAGGATATAATAAACTTCTCGATTATTACAGTCTTTTAAAGCCTTCCCATAGTAAAAAGAAGCGATGTTTTCAAGAGTTTGGCTAATGCTCATACGATTCTAAAATCCTCCTATAGATGAGATACTATCAAGCAAACACAATAGGGTTCATTATGAACTGTCTATTTTCTTCGAAAATAGACTTCCTACTTTGTCGATCGGTCCCCCGTTCAACAAAGCCACCATATTCGGGCCGTCCCTCCCCGATATTTTAATCCGCTTTTGGTGAGTGGATTGTGGTTGACACTATTTCAAAAATTTCCTAAAAAGAACATTTTTTTAAATACCGTGCAAGCCTCACTGACAAGCTATGTCGTCTGCTTTCATACCTTATGTAGGATGTTGGCTCCTCGATTATGAATGTATCCAATTCACTACCTTAAATCTAACAAAAAGACCGTGATCCTAAAGAGGAAGAAAAGAAATTTAGGGATATACCCCTTTCATATTTGAAAAAGAAGTAACTTTTTAAGGTTTAATAGGAAAAAATTTTTGGTCTTTTTTCTTTTTTCCAATTCCTTTTCCAGTGTTTTTTTACATTTTTTGATTAAATGATGACTGTAAAAATGATGATAAAAACCATGTTTTCACGTATTTAAAAATTTCTCTTTTTTCTTAAATCAAACTTAAAAATAAATCTAACTTCTTTTTAAAAATGCGGTATGCTCTTGTCTGAGATTTTTGAGCGCTTAAAGCGCCTAAATTCTCCTTCAACATTTTTTTCATAAAAAAAGCTCCTTAGTTTAGAACTAAAGAGCGACTCCTTTAAATGGAGTATTTCGTTTCGTAATGTTGAAGCATTTGTTGGTAATCGGGTTGGGTTTCAGCAGTATAGGCTCGCAAGTAACGATGAACGGAGAAATCTTTTTCCGACTCTTTGACTACGTCTAAAGCAATTGCTGCACAATGGTCGACGATGCGCTGAAAGTCGTTGAGAATATCGGCTTGAACAAATCCAAGCTCCATAGAACAAACACCTGCTTTTAAACGTTTTAAATGACGTTTTTTGATTTGACTTACTGATAAAGAAACAAGTTGTTGTAAGGCAAAAACTTTTTTGATTTCCTGGGCATCATTGGTCATGAAGCTATCCACTGTAATCGTAACAGCTTCTTCAGCAGCAGCGGCTAAAACATTCAATTCATCCAAGGCTTCAATAGAAAATTTCTCTTTTTTCTCTTTCATAGCCTTGGTTTGATCGGCAATCATCAAAGCATAGTCTCCAATGGCTTCAAAATCAGCAATAGCCTGAAGTGATTTGGAGATGTTTTGGGATTCTTTATAAGTAACTCCTGTGGCGGTAAGTTTGACTAAATATTTACCCAATTTTTCTTCGTATTTATTGAGCGTTTGTTCAAGATCTTGAACCTTACGATATCCTTCAGGGGTATAGTCATTTAACAATTGCACGGCTCTTAAAACGTTTTTTCGTGCTTTATGAGCCATTCCATCCATAACATCCATTGCAGCGTTATAGGCTAAAGTTGGATTGGCTAAAAGACGTTCTTCAAGCTTATCAAAGTCACCAAGATCTTCTTCTTCGGCTGGATCAGAAGGAATCAAAAGATACATTAATTGTTTGATTTGTTTTACAAATGGCAATAACAAGGTCATGGTAATCGCTCGGAATAGCGTATTGACTGCAGCAATGCTAAAAGGATTCATGACCATATCGGATAAGTGAAGAATTCCCATCATTTCCAATGGGTAATAAACTATGCATCCTAAAATAGTAGATAAAATGGCGGCTAATAAATAGACCAGAGCAGTACGGACTCCTTCTTTATTGGCTCCAATGGCAGCCAATAAAACTGGAAAGGATGCACCAATTCCAATACCCATAATCAATGGAAAAGTGGATTCAAACGTTAAAGCACCGGTGATACTTAAGGATTGCACCACCCCAACCGCAGCAGAAGAGGATTGCAATACTCCTGCAGCCAAAATACCAAACCCTAAAGCAATCAAGGGATTGTTAAGAGTTTCCATGGCATTGATAAAGGATGGATTGGTTTTTAAAGGTGCTACGGCCCCAGACATCATACTCATACCAGACATTAAGACCGCAAAACCCAACAAAATGTTTCCAAAGGCTTTGATCGTCGTTTTCTTGCCAAACATATGCAAGATCATGCCTATAATGGCCATGACAGCTGTAATGGTAGATGAAGAGAAATACGCTGCCCATCCTGCTCCATCTAAAAAAGACATGGAAACGATCCATCCAGTAATACTTGTGCCAATATTGGCGCCGAGAATAACGCCAATGGCTTGAGTTACCTTCATCATGCCAGAGTTAACAAATCCGACAACCATGACGGTAGTAGCCGAGGAGGATTGGATTACGCAAGTCACCGCAGTTCCCAACAGAAATCCTTTCCAGGGCGTGTTGGTCAACCGGTATAAGATCATTTCCATCTTGTTACCAGCGACGCGTTTCAGTCCATCTGACATCGAACTCATTCCAAATAAGAATAAGGCGACTCCAGTGAGTAGACTGAGAACCATTGATACTGTCTCATTCATTTTTTTTACTCCTGCCCTCAATCAGGCTTAGACAAAAATCCAAGTTTATTTTTTCATGGAATTGGAAATCCGACAAGATGCCTTTTCTTACTCAGAGCT
>CAYMGC010000110.1:0-4881 GCA_964389885.1 uncultured Erysipelotrichaceae bacterium
ATCATGCCATAGCGTTTTTTCATTTCACCAGTGGTGAAGGAAACAAGGTCAATGATACCCCAAGGAGTATAGCCCATTAAGTCTACGCCATCGTAGTCAACGGCTTGCTCCATCGCTTCAATGTGAGCGCGTAAGTAATCAATGCGGTCTTGGTCCCAAACTTTGCCTTCGGCATCTTTTTGGTCAATGGCTCCAAAGCCATTTTCTACGATAAACATTGGGATATTGTAACGTCCATAAATGATGTTTAAAGAATAACGCAAGCCAATTGGATCAATTTGCCAACCCCAATCTGAAGCTTCTACGAATGGGTTTTTAATGTATCCGCGTTCACCACCAGCCACGTTGTCTTTGTCCACCTTTTGTTCGACATCGCTTGAAACCGCGGTACTCATATAGTAGGAGAAGCCAATGTAGTCGACTTTTCCAGCTTTTAAAATTTCATCGTCGCCTTCAACCATTTGGATGTTATAGCCTTCGCGTTCCCATTCTTTATAGGCATAGCTAGGATAGTACCCGCGTACATGAACATCCATAAAGAACCAGCGCTGATGCATTACTTCTTCGGCCAACATAATATCGGCTGGTTTGCAGGAGTAAGGATAGATGGGCACAAAGGAACACATGCAACCGATCTTGAAATTTGGGTTAATTTCATGCCCAATTTTTACGGCCAGAGCCGAAGCCAACAATTCATGATGGCCCGCTTGATACATAACCTCTCTTGGATTTTCCCCTTCTACTAAACGAATTCCGGAATTCGTAAAGAGGAAGAGGGGATTGTCGACGTTCATTTGGTTGTTGATTTCATTAAACGTCATCCAATATTTCACTTTGTCTTTATAGCGTTCAAAGCATACTTTCGCAAAACGCGCAAAGAAATCGACCAACTTACGATTTCTCCAACCACCATATTCTTTTACCAAATGGTAAGGCATTTCAAAGTGAGAAAGGGTGATGACAGGTTCAATGCCATACTTCAACAATTCATCAAACACTTCATCGTAAAACTTTAATCCTTCTTCGTTGGGTTCTTCTTCATCCCCATTTGGGAAAATCCGCGTCCAAGCAATAGAGGTACGGAAGCACTTTAAGCCCATTTCCGCAAACATCGCGATGTCTTCTTTCCAATGATGGTAGAAATCTACCGCTACATGGTTGGGATAGTATTCCCCTTCTACCACACCATCGGTAATGCGTCTTGGAACCCCATGAGCCCCTGCGGTTAAGACATCCGAAACGTCTACCCCTTTGCCTCCAGCGTTCCAACCGCCTTCAAATTGGTGCGCAGCAACCGCTCCACCCCAGAGAAAGTCTTTATTCATGGTTTTTTCTCTTTCTATACGGCTAATCCGTAATTTTATTTTCTTCTTTTTAGAAAGCACTTTCATTTTGATTAAAAAATGAAGAAAATAACGTTTTTTTTTATTTTCGACAAAAATAAGGGGTTCGTCAAGGGAGGCAATTGACTTTACACTGTGGCAAAAGAAAGGCTTGATTTTGTCTAGGACAAAAGAAATAAACTGAATTATGAACACCACTTCGTTTCCAGCGATGCCCTTACACTTTGTCTATATTGTTCTTTGTCACGATGGCAGCTTGTATACTGGCTATACCAATAATTTAACGAAACGGCTTAAAACGCATAATAAAAAACAGGGAGCCAAATATACAAAATCTAGGCTTCCTGTTTGGTTGGTGTATCACGAAGTCTTTTTAGAAAAGCGGCCCGCCTTGCAACGGGAGTACGCGATTAAGCAATTGTCTCGTAAACAAAAGCTCGCTCTTATCGAAAACCAAATGGTGTGTTTAATCAGTTGGAAAAACTGGTTTAAACAAGAGGTTTGTTTTGAAATGAGCTAAGCCATTTCTTCTAAGCGGATCATTTTTTCTTCCCACTCTTGGGTTAGATTGGCAATTTCATTCTTTTTATCATCAATCCGCCCTTCAAGCTCTTCCATTTTGCGATAGTCTTGATAATATTCCGGTTCGTAGCGCAATTCTTCAAGTTCTTGAAGCGCTTCATCGGCTTTCGTTAACGACTCTTCAAGCGTACGCACCCGGTTTTGTAGGGTGTTTTTTTCTTGGCGCAATACGGCTGCACTTTTTGGGGCTTCCACTTTCGCCATTTGGCGGCCTTGCTTTTTGGTGATGGGTTCAAGCGCTTGTTGAAGCGTCCCTTCTTTTTTCTTTTGGGCATATTCCGTATAGGAAAGATCGTAAAGTTGACTTTTTGGCCCAATTTCAAGAACCTTATCGGCCATCTTGGATAAAAACATGCGGTCATGGCTGACAAACAATAAGGTCCCATCGTAATTCGAGAGCGCTTTTTCCAACGCCTCTTTAGCCGGAATGTCTAAATGGTTAGTGGGTTCGTCTAACACGAGTAGATTATCGTGAGCCATCATCAACCGCGCTAAAGATAAACATACCTTTTCGCCCCCCGATAAATCATTGACCTCTTTAAACACCTCATCTTTGGTGAAAAGAAAGGCGGCCAGCACGTTACGAATTTGAGTTTGGGTGCTTTGGGGATGATCGTCCCATAAGGTATCCAAAACGGTTTTCGTCGAATGCATCGCTGCGGTTTCCTGATCAAAATAGCCAATATCGATTTGATGGCCAAAATGCCAATTGCCTCCAAGTGGAGCGACTTTGCCCATAAGCGTTTTAATCAAAGTCGATTTTCCAATGCCATTCGGTCCGACGATTCCGACGCGATTTTGGCGATACAAATCGAAGGATACAGTTGAAAGGGGCTGGTTGTAGCCAAAGGTTAAATGGTCCACTTCTAAAACACGATTGCCCCCTTTGCGATCGCTTGAAAAAGTCGCCTTAATTTTAGAGGCATCCTCTTTGTAGTCTTCAATGCGATCCATTCGTTCCAAATATTTGATCTTGGATTGCGCAAAGGCCGCTTTGCTGCGTTTGTAGCGAAATTTTTCAATCAAGTCTTCCATTTTATGGATTTCTTCTTGTTGACGAAGGTAAGCGTCGTGGTTTTTTTGAATCCATTCTTCCTTGGCTTGCACATAATGGGTATAGTTTCCCGGATAACGATTGGTTTTTCCATGTTCAATTTCTACAATTTCATCGCATACATGATCCAAAAACATGCGATCATGGCTTACTAAAATCACCGCGCGGGGATAACGGGAAATATAGCCTTCTAACCACTCAATGGCTTCAAGATCCAAATGGTTGGTCGGCTCATCGAGCAACAAAATGTCGGGCTTTTCCAACAATAAGCGAACCAGGGCAATGCGGGTTTGTTGGCCACTGGAAAATTCGTCTAAGCGTTTATCCAGCTCCGCTTCTTCAAAGCCAAAGTGATTGAACACACTGCGTAATTCGTATTCATAGTCGTATCCTCCTTGCAATTCAAATTCGGCTTGCAAGCGATCATACTTAGCCAATTGCTTTTCACTGGCATCTTCACTTAAGACGAAAGCTTGTTCCTGCAATTCTTGTTCTAATTTTTTTAAAGGGGCAAACACCTGTTCAAGCGCCTCTAAAACCGTAATGGTTTTGTCTTCAAACACCGTTTGCGAAAGAGAGCCAATCCGCACGGCATTGGGAATGATGCGCTCTCCTTTATCTAAATCCTCAAGACCCGAAATAATATTTAAAAGGGTGGTTTTACCACAACCATTGCGACCCACTAAACCAATTTTTTCCGTTCCTTTGACCTGTAAATTGGCTCCTTTTAAAATGTCATGCGCTCCATAGGATTTGTAAACATTGGATACTTGGAGTTTCATAAATCACAGGATTTTCGAGGGGAAAATCCTCCTCCTTTCTTTTGATAGAGTCCATGTTTTTTTGGACTTTTTTAAACTAGACTTATACGTTTTATTTTTTTTGATGATCAACTGGTTAAAGGCAAGGTTGCTTCTTGATTTAAACCAATAAAGTCCAAAATACCCTGCGCGATTCCCTTAGCCATAAGATCACGGTGTTCTAGATAATATTGTTGTGAGGCCTCATTTAGAGCGGACGCGTAATAAAACATCACCGCATTCATGCCATTGGCATTGGAATACGCTTCATTTTCTTCCCAACCATCCAAAAGACCAGCTCTGGTGGCTTTGCCTCCGGTTTCTCGAAGCATGGGAAGGGTAGAAAAAGAAGAATATCCAAAAAAATTGTCATAGCCATTGCCAATATTGAGCTGGGAATCCGAAGATACATTTTCTAAAACCAGCCCTTCTTGCTTGAAACTTTGAGCGATCGCATTGCCAAGTAATCCATTGGATAAAGGGCTGGAAAGACAATAGGGATAGGTATACTCTTGATAGCTCATGGCAAGGGATAAGAAGAGTTTGGCTTGGTTTTGATAGCCTTGTTCTAGGCGAGAAGGTGAGCCTAAATAACCAAGATTGGCCATCGGATCTTGAGAAAACTCAACGGACAAGCCCGCATTTTCCAAATACGCTTTCACTTGAGTGGCTAATTCCCAACTCCATTGGCCTTCTTGTTGATCAAGCGGATCCTCAGAGTCCAAAAGCGTTCCTGATGGATCTAAGATAATATCCACATAATGGGCAATGGGATCTTGTTGGGTGACGCTGATATATAAATAAGGTTTATCGGTAAAAATATTAAACTTGCCCAAGTAATTTGTACTGGCCGAAAGTTGAATGCTTTTAATTTGATTGTTTTCCCGAATCGTAAACAATTGCACAGGGGCAACCGCTTGGGAAAAATAAGCTCGTTTTGGGGTATAGCCATCGGATAAATACACCTCATACACTCCTTGAGGCAAACTTTGTAAATCAAAGCCGCTATCAATTCCCCCAGTGAAGGTTGTATTGATCACCAAATCCGTCTCAATATTGCGCAGTTGGGCGGTTCGTCCATAAAAATCATCGTGAACGAAGG
>CAYMGC010000111.1:0-4753 GCA_964389885.1 uncultured Erysipelotrichaceae bacterium
TTTCCAGGAATTGGGATGATGACCATTTTGGTGGGCGCTTTAAGCAATATTGTATTGGATCCGCTCTTCATCTTTGGATTCCATCTCGGTCTACAAGGAGCAGCTTGGGCTACAGTGCTTTCCCAACTCTTCTCTGCAATCTATGTTCTTTGGTTTTTAACGAGCAAAAAAGCCATGTATCCTTTGAAATTTTTTCAATGGCGACAAGATGTAGTGGCTTTTCGGATTGCAAATATTGTTTCTCTTGGATTAGCGGGATTTATTATGCAAGTCACCAACAGTATTGTGCAAATTATTTCAAACAATATGTTGAGTCTTTATGGTGGGGATTTATACATTTCCGTGATGACGGTAGTAAGTAGTGTGCGACAAATTTTAGATACGCCGATCTTTGGTTTAGCCGATGGATCAGGACCGATCATTAGTTATAACTATGGAGCTAAGTTATACCTTCGCGTAAAAAAAGTCATTTGGATTATGACTGGCCTCGCTCTAGTTTATACGGCCTTGGTTTGGGGATTGATTCTTTGGATTCCCGAAGCATTCATTTCGCTTTTTAGCCAAGATTTAGTCTTAAAAGAAGCCGCAGTTCCTGCCTTAAATACTTATTTCTTTGCCTTTATTTTTCAAGCTTTGCAATACAGTGGTCAAACGGTTTTTAAATCCCTCAATAAAAAGAAACAAGCCATCTTTTTTTCGCTCTTTCGAAAGATCATCATTGTGGTTCCCTTAACCATTTATCTGCCGCGAATCGCTTCTCTTGGAGTCCAAGGTGTTTTTCTAGCCGAACCGATTTCTAATTTTATTGGCGGCTGTGCTTGCTTTCTAACGATGTTATTTACTGTCATGCCCACAATTCAAAAAGCCTCTCGGTCAAACTCCTAACGATTTTGTTCTCTTGTTTTTGTACTGGGATTTTTGAGTATGGCTTAGTTTCAAAAGATCTTCTAAGAAACTCTCCTTATTTTAATCGCTAAAATAAGAGAAAAAGAAAGGAGAAAGAATATGGCTCAAGAAACGGTCGTTGAACATCCCTTTGATCCAATTTATTCCCCTACTAGTAAAATTTTAATTCTTGGCTCTCTTCCCTCGGTCAAATCAAGAGAACAAGCTTTTTATTATGGTCATCCACGCAATCGCTTTTGGAAGGTTTTAGCCACGATCTTTCAAGAAGAGATTCCTTCTACTGTAGAAGAAAAGAAAACCTTTTTACTGGCTCATGATATTGCGCTTTGGGATGTCGTGGCCAAATGCAAGATTCAAGGATCAAGCGATGCGAGCATTCAAGAAGTAGAAGTAACCGATTTAACGCGCATTTTAAACCATGCGCCTATTCAAGCGGTATTTTGTAACGGAGCTACAGCTTGGCGCTATTATCATAAATTTCAAGAATCCCAAACAAATCTTCCCGCTACGCTTTTACCTTCTACTAGTCCAGCCAATGCCTCTTATTCTTTAGAGAAATTGGTGGAAAAATGGAAAGTTCCTCTTTTGACAAGCTTAAATGGTTAAAAAAGGAGACAATAGAACCAATATAAAAAGGAGGGGGCAATCTTGAAGCAATTTCGTTTGGTGTTAACGGGTGGTCCTGGAGGGGGAAAAAGTGTCGCTTTAAAAGCTCTTCAAAGCGATTTAACCAAAAATGGAGTTCGCGTCATTGCCATTCCAGAAGCAGCGACGGAACTCATCCTAGCCGGTCTTTCTCCTCGAGGGATTTTAGACAATAAAGATTTCCAAGCGCTTCAATTGGATTTACAACTTCAACGAGAAGATTTATACGCTCAAACGGCCCAACATTTAAACGATGAGGTCGTTATTTTGTTGTGCGATCGAGGAGCTTTAGATGGCAAAGGCTTCATTGAAGAAAAGGACTTTGATCAAATTCTCCTTCAGCGCGGTTTAACGGAAAAACAGCTGTGTGAGCGCTACGATGCGATTTTCCATATGACGAGTGCGGCCAAAAAAGATATCACTTTGTATTCCCTCAATAACAATTTGGCCCGAAAAGAAACGCCAAGTGAAGCCGCTCATGAAGATGATCGTCTCATTGGCATATGGAGCCAACATCCTTATCATGTGGTGATTCCCTCGTGCGACACCATAGAAGAAAAAATCGATCATCTTAAAAAAGCCGTTTATCATTTTTTAGAGATACATAAAGAGTAAAAAAACAGCAGGATCATCTGCTGTTTACCAAAATGGTGAGGTCGATACGACTTGAACGCCTACGAGCTAAACTCACTCCCCCTCAAAGTAGTGTGCTGATTCCATCACAACTTCAAGTAAGTCTTCTAGCTCTTTTGAAGACTATCTTTTAAGGTTTCTTAGTCAACGTTCAAACCAAAAGCTCTTTTAATTTAAAGTTTGCTGTTCAGAAAATACAGCTAAAAGTTTTGGGTCTAAGCCAACAATCTCAGAGAGGTGATTACAACCTACAAACATTTGATTCATCTCGGTCACCTTAGAAAAATCCCAATTCGATAAATCAAGAAAAGAAAGATGCGAGCAGCCATAGAAGATTCTGGCCATATCTTTCACCTTTGAAGTATCCCAATTCGACAAATCAAGGGCCTTAAGGCTCCTACAATCTTCAAAAAGTCCATACATTTTCTTTACCTTAGAGGTATTCCAGTTAGATACATTAAGAGATTTTAAAGCCCAACAACTGTCAAAAAGTTGGTTCATATCCTTAACCTTTGAAGTATTCCATTTTGAAACATCTAAGGATTTTAAGGACCAACAGTCAGAAAATAGTCCACTCATATCTCTAACTTGCGAAACGTCCCAATTCGCTATCTCTAAGAATTGAACTTCATGACATCCACTAAACAAGTTTTCCATATTGGATACTTTCAAAGTATTCCAATTTTCTACCTCTAAAATTTCTAGACTATTGCATCCGTTAAACAAATAGCTCATATCTTCTACGTTTGAAGTATCCCAGTTGGATACATCCAATCCATTGAGTTGAAAACAAACGTTAAACATCCCAGACATTGTTTCCACTTGAGAGGTATTCCAGTTGGATACATCTAAAAATCTCAACTTATAACATTCAGAAAAGGCATCACTCATATTCATCATGTGGCCCGTATCCCAATGAGAAACATCAAGATTTTTAAGGGCTATACACCGATAAAACATTTTCTCCATGGATTCTACATGAGCGACATTCCAATGGGAGACATCCAAATGTTTTAAGTTATAGCAGTTTTCAAACATACTATCCATCTCGGTTACATTCGAAGTATCCCATTTGGAAACGTCTAGAAATTTAAGATTGTAGCAATTTTTAAAAGCTGCAATCATATCCTCCATTTGAGAGGTGTTCCAATGGCTTACATCTAAGCTTTGAAGACTATGGCAATCTTCAAAAAGACAACATATATCTTCAACTTGAGAGGTATTCCAATGGGAGACATCTAAGGCTTTTAAATTGAAACAATGGGAAAACGCCCCAATCATGTTACGTACTTGGCTTACATCCCAATTGGATACATCCAAAGTTTGAAGGTTATAACAATTGTTACAAAATAAAGGCAATCTCTCTACTTGCGACACATTCCAATTGGATACCTCTATCGATTGAAGGGCAAAACATTCGGCAAACATATAGTCCATCCAAATTACCTTGGAGGTATCCCAATGACTAAAATCAAGGTTTTCCAATTCGTAACAACAAAAAAACATGTAGCTCATATCTTCAACGTTTGAGGTATTCCATTTTGAAAGATCAAGATGCTCTAAAGCATGGCACTCTTCAAACATCTCTTTCATATCCACTACATTGGAAGTATCCAAATTGGACATCTCAATGGATTGAACTTCTCCACATCCATTAAACATCGCCGATAAATCCGTAACGTCGGAAGTATCCCAACCGGATAAATCTGCTGATTTCAAATAAGGTAAAAACTGAAAAACTTGGCCATAATTACCACTGGCTTTAAAAGATGCTCTTCCATCGATATGACGAATTTTTAACGATATAGACTCTTTATGCCAGGGCCAAGAAAACGAAGAACTTGTATTTTCAAATTCACCAGATCCAATGGTTAAAATTCCTTCTTCATCAAGCGTCCAAGAAGCTGTTCCGATTTGTCCTTGATCATTTCATGCGTCTCCTTTTATTTTGCCTAAAGAAAAAAAAAGCAACAGGAAACCCTGTTGCTGAAAAATCAAAATGGTGAGGTCGATGCGACTTGAACGCACACGAGCTAAGCTCACTACCCCCTCAAAGTAGCGTGTCTGCCGATTCCACCACGACCTCAAGTACGTCCTCTATTCTAGCGCTTTTGAAGACAAAGTAAAGAGTCGAAGGAAAAATCAGCGAAAAATTTTGAAGACCTCTCTCTTTTAAGGTTAGATTGAGTTCTGAGTCATCGTTCAATACAAACCAAAAGTCCTCTTAATTTAGAGGTTGCTCTTCAGAAAAACGGCTAAACTTTTGGATCGGAACCAACCATTTGAGAGAGTTGATTAAAACCTACAAACAGATCATTTCTTCTCTTTTATTGAAATGTCTTAAGATTTTGATTTTTAATTAAGCCTAGAATAAGAGGAAGACCAAGGCCAAAATTTTTAGTGAATGAATTCCACTTTGTCTTTTTGCTCTTTCGAAAGGGCCGATAAAAGCTTAGAATCGCTAGAAGCGCAGATGATGGTAGAAAGACTATCACATTTTGCAAACATGTTTTTCATGTTGGTTGCTTTCGCAAAGCTCCAGTTGGACAAATTCAAAGTTTTGAGGCTT
>CAYMGC010000112.1:0-4651 GCA_964389885.1 uncultured Erysipelotrichaceae bacterium
AGAGGACTTGGTAAAACTGGCTAAGGATAATCAAGCTGGCTTAGTTCTCTTTTCCAATCCCAATAATCCAACCGGCCATGAAGTGGCAAGTCAAGACGTTTTGCAAATGGCTAAGGACTTAAATCCCATTGTCTTAGCGGTAGATGAAGCCTATATGGACTTTTCCGATCAAAGTGTGTTGGATCAGGCACAAGCTTTACCGAATTTAATCGTTACTCGTACCCTTTCCAAAGCCTGGGGCCTAGCCGGTATTCGCGCTGGCTTTTTGGTGGCCAACCCTAAGTTGGTGGAAAAAATGGAAAATTGGCGCATTGTCTATGCCATGTCTCGATTGGATCAATTGGCGGCTTTGATGACTTTACAAGATGAGCGCTACAATCAGCCGGATTCCATCAAAAACAACTATATCGCTTTAGTCCAAGAAGAATCCAAACGCTTTAAACAAGAATTAGCGGCTCTTGGGATTCAAACGGGTCCATTCCATGCCAATTTTTATGCTCTTACGCTTGGCTCGCCCCAAGCCAATGCCTTTTTAGAAGAACAACTCGAACAAAATGGCATTACCGTACGCACTTGGAAAGATCATAGCCGCATTCGCATTACGTTTGGCACCAAAGAACAAAACGATCAAGTGCTAGCAGTACTTCAAAAAACGGTCCAAGCCTTAAATCAAGGAGATGAATCATGCGTCAAGTCAGTTTAGAGCGAAACACCAAGGAAACCCAAATTGCGATTGCCCTTGATTTGGATGGGACAGAAACTTTCAATTCCCCCCAAATTGTGACTCCTATTGGTTTTTTTAACCACATGTTAAATCTCTTGGCCTTTCATAGTGGAATCGCCTTAAACGTTCAAGCTATGGGGGATGTAGAGGTGGATGATCATCACTTAATTGAAGACACCGGCATTTTACTTGGCGAAGCCATCTACCAAGCTCTTGGCTCTAAGCGTGGCATTCGGCGCTATGGCAACTGTCGCCTCCCCATGGATGAAAGCTTGGCTCAAATTGATTTAGACTTTTCTGGTCGTCCTTATTTGGTTTTTGAAGCCACCTTTCATCGGGATCAAGTGGGTGATTTTTCTACGGAAATGGTGGAAGAATTTTTACGAGCTCTAGCCTTTCAAGCCAAGATGACCTTACACGTTCACGTGTATGGGAAAAACGATCATCATCAAATCGAAGCGATTTTTAAAGGACTTGGTCGTGCGATCAAAGAGGCGATTACCATTGAATCGGATCGGCTTCCGTCCACGAAAGGAGTGTTGGAATGATTGGTATCATTGATTATGGCATGGGCAATTTGCACTCCGTTCAATCCGCTTGTCAGCATGTTGGCTTAGAAACGCTCATTTCACGCGATCCTAAGGTCCTCGAAACCTGCGACAAACTGATTTTGCCCGGCGTAGGCGCTTTTGGCGATATGGCCAAATGTTTAGCGGAAACAGGTCTTTTTAGCTGGTTACAAGACCAAGTTCTTCTTTATAAAAAGCCTTTGCTTGGTATTTGTTTAGGAATGCAAGCTTTGTTTGAAGAATCCTTTGAGTTTGGCCACTATCAGGGCCTTGGTTTTTTAGATGGCAAAGTGAGAGCCATGGAGCCCTTGGTTTTGCACGAAAAAGGACGGTCTTGGACCTTAAATGTTCCCCAAATTGGGTGGAATGAACTCATCATCAATTTGGATTTTCCTTTGTATGAGATCTTAGCCCAAGATCCTTATGTGTATTTTGATCACAGTTATCTTGTTCAAGACTGGAACCCCGCCGATTTAATGGCTTATGCTCAATATGGACCGTATTGTGTACCCGCTATTTGTAGACGAGAAAATGTGATCGGATGTCAATTTCATCCTGAAAAATCCGGACAAACCGGTTTACGCATTTTAGAGTGGTTTGGAAAGGAGTTTTTTGCATGATTCTTATTCCCGCAATTGATATTTTAAATGGCAAACCCGTGCGTCTAAAACAAGGCGACTACAATCAAGCAAGCAGTGTGGCTGATTCGGTATTGGAAACCGCCAAAGCCTTTGAACAAGCTGGCGCCGCGTGGTTGCATTTGGTGGATTTGGATGGGGCAAAAGAAGGAAAACCGACCAACCAAGCCCTCATTTTAGAGACCATTCAAAGTGTTTCCATTCCAGTGGAAATCGGAGGAGGAATCCGTAGCTTTGAAGATGCCAAAGCCTATTTGGATGGGGGCGCAGCCCGTGTGATTTTATCCACTGCAGCTTTACAAAAGCCAGAATTGGTTACCCAATTGGTAAAACTTTACCCTGGACAAATTGCAGCTGGATTAGATTGTTTGAATGGAGAAGTAAAACTCTCTGGATGGCTTGAAAACAGCGGCACGAGCATTGAACAAGCCATTCAACAAATGCAAGAAGCGGGCATTCAAACGCTCATCATTACCGATATTTCGAAAGATGGTATGTTGGTAGGTCCTTCTTTTGAGCTGTACAATCGTTTAGCTCCCCAAACAACTTGTCAAATTATTGCCTCAGGAGGCATTTCAAATCTGGACGATCTTCTCACTTTAGAGCGCGATCAAAGCGTCGCGGGAGCTATCGTAGGAAAAGCCATTTACAGTGGAAACATTGATTTGCCGATGGCTTTAAAAGCTTTAGAAAAGCCAAGTGAGGCTTCATCATGTTAACGAAGCGCATCATTCCCTGTTTGGATGTGCGAGATGGCAAAGTCGTTAAAGGCGTCCACTTTGTAGGAATTCAAGAAGTTGGAGATCCAGTGGAATTGGCTAGACGCTACAACGAACAAGGAGCTGATGAATTGGTCTTTTTGGACATCACAGCCACTTGGCAAGGGCGCAAAACGATGGTCGATGTAGTTCGTCGAGTGGCTGAACAAGTCTTCATTCCCCTAACGGTTGGTGGAGGGATTTCCTCGATTGAACAAATCCGTGATTTATTGCACTCAGGAGCCGATAAAATTTCCTTAAATTCCGCCGCCCTCGATAATCCCGCTTTAATTCAAGAAGCCGCTCGCGCCTATGGAAGCCAATGCGTCGTGTTGGCCATTGACGCCAAAAAAATGCCCGATGGCTCTTGGCATTGCTTTAAAGCCGGCGGGCGTATTGATACTGGAGTAGATGCCATTGAATGGGCCAAAAAGGGCGTTGAACTAGGAGCAGGGGAAATTTTGCTTACGAGTATGGATGCCGATGGAACAAAAGAAGGCTTTGATTTGCCTTTATGCAAAGCCATTCAAGAAGTCGTTCATGTTCCAGTTATTGCTTCTGGAGGTTGTGGAAGTTTAGAAGATTTTGCCGAAGTCTTTGAAGAAGAAGCAGCGGATGCAGCTCTTGCCGCTTCGCTTTTTCACTATGGAACCTTAAGCATTCAAGGAGTGAAGTCCTATTTGAAGGATAGAGGCATTCATGTACGAACGCCAAAAGCCACATTACAAGAAAAGGAATAAGTATGTACGATTTGGATTTTGAAAAAAGTGATGGCTTACTTCCCGTGATCGTTCAATCTGTCGATGACAATGAAGTGTTAATGTTAGCCTATATGAATCAAGAAGCCCTAGAAAAAACACTTGAAACCAAAAAAGCCACCTTTTGGTCTAGAAGCCGTCAATCTCTATGGACCAAAGGAGAAACTTCAGGAAACTTTCAACATGTGGTTTCGATTGCGAAAGATTGTGATGGCGATACTTTACTTTTAAAAGTTAAAAGCGATGGCCCAGCTTGTCATACGGGAAATCGCACCTGCTTTTATCGTGCTCTTGAAGAAGACTAAGATTTATAGAGAGGAAAATTATATGTCCGATACCACCCAAACCCTTGACAACACAACTTCAAATCAAGAAGTTCAAGATTTAAAAAATGAGATTCGTCATATGAATACGCATGATGCGTTTGACATGTTGTATAGCACGGTTTTAGAACGCCAAATGCATCCTGAAGAAGGCTCTTATACTTCTTATTTATTCGATAAAGGAGAGAATAAAATTCTTAAAAAAGTGGGTGAGGAATGCACAGAAGTTATCATTGCGGCTTTAAACCAGTCCCAAGAGGATCTCGTAGGAGAATTGGCCGATTTAATGTATCATCTTACCGTTCTCATGGCCCAAAAAGGCGTGACAATGGACCAAGTGAAAGCCGAACTCACTCGCCGCCATGCCAAGAAACACAATTTAAAAGCCGAACGCAAACCCATTACTCAATATTAAAAGCAAAAAAGATGAAAAAAAATCGATTTTATAATCTCATCTTTCCTTTTTGGATGATTATGGGAATCGGACCATTTGCTGGATGGCAAGGTTTTCTTCACTTTGGCATCCCCATATTAATTGGAAATTTCATCATTGATAGCGTCGTGATTTGGCTTATTTTGAGTTTTCTTGACCTTCAAAAAAATCGAGGATTGATTTGGAAAAAAAGCATTGTCCGCGTTTTTCTTTTTGGATTTTTAAGTGATATCCTTGGCTCTCTTTGTGGAATACTTTGTACCTATGGACTTCTTTTAATAGACACATGTACTCCTCAATGGTTAAACGGAATCTTTCGTTTTATGGAAGATTGGATGGCTATCTTCGCTATTTTTATAGCTGCTCTTTGTATTTATGGATTGAATAAGAAATTTTCTTTTTCAAAATGTCAAGATTTGCTCAGTCCAAAACAAATCCAAATTCTTTG
>CAYMGC010000113.1:0-4508 GCA_964389885.1 uncultured Erysipelotrichaceae bacterium
AAAAAAAAAAAAATTAAGAAGTCAACTATTTTTTAAAGCGGTTATAATTTAAAAAAAAATTATTTAATATTTTTAATTTTTTCTTTTTTTTTTTTTTTTTTTCAACAAGATATAACAATTTGTAGTTTTTAATATTACAATTATTTCTTTCAATTTCTCTCAGACATAAAAGAAAAATGTATAGTTGAAAACCAAATTCTTGGGTTAAGGTGTGGCTCTTTCTAACTTAGCTCTAAAAGTAAACCGTTCAATCTTTGAGCCAGTCTCTATTGAGTAAATTCCTAGTGACCTTAAAAAGGTTCTGTTTCTCCTTGGGATACAATAAAGCTACCTTCTAAAAGCTTGAAGGAAGAAAGGACTTTTTATGTTTGATCTCTACATTGCTCAAAAGATGTTTTCTTTATTTGGAAGCAGCTTTGATGTCAAAAATGCTCAAGGACAAGTCGTCTATCGTGTACATGGCGAGTTGTCTTTGACGCAGAAACTTGGAATTTTTAATGCCCAGCATCAAGAAGTCGGTGAAGTTCGCAAAGCTTTGATCTCTATTTTGCCTCGCTATGAGCTTTATGAAAATGGTAAGAAGATTGGCTATATTGAAAAAGACTTCACCTTATTTCATCCAAAATACACGTTGTCCTGTGGAGATTGGAAAGTGGATGGCGATTTGTTGCACTGGAATTACTCCATTTACAATGGACAAGGGCAACTTGTAGGACAAATTCGTAAAGAACTTTGGCATTTAACGGATCACTATGTAATTACTTGTGATAGTGAAGCCGATGCCTTACGAGTATTAATGGTGGTTTTAGCCATTGATTGCGTAAACGAAGGAGACAACAAAAATAACAACCAAAATAATCAAAATAGCTAAGAAAAAGGCAGGCCAAACGAGCCTGCTTTTTTCTTAGCGACAAGGCTAAGCAAGAAAATGAGATCCGCTTTAGAAGGGACTAGACTGAAAAAGAAAGGAGGAAAAAAGAGTGAATATTTTACAAGACCAAGCTTCAAGATCTTCCATTATTCTTAAAACCAGTCTTGTGGGCATTGTAACCAATGGAATTCTCGCATTAACCAAAGCCATCATCGGGTGGATGACAGGTTCTTTGGCTGTAACGTTGGATGGGATCAATAACTTAAGCGATGCGGGGTCTTCCATCATTACTATGGTTGCCACTAAACTGGCCAATAAAGCCCCCGATAAAAAGCATCCGCTTGGCTATGGGCGGACAGAATATCTGTCTACTCTCGTCATTGCTCTCATTATTTTGTATGCCGGAATTTCCTCATTATCGGAATCCATTCAAAAAATCATCAATGGTGGAACACCAACCTATACGACGTTATCCCTTTGGATTTTGCTTTTAGCCGTAGTGGTTAAAATTGTTCTTGGTTTTTATACGATCCAACAAGGAAAGAAAGCCAATTCGGGATCCTTAGAAGCTTCAGGAAAAGATGCTTTAAACGATTCCATTATGTCTGGTGCGGTTTTGGTCAGCGCTCTCCTCTTTCAATGGACTGGAATTTCCCTTGAAGCATGGGTTGGTTTAGTCATTGCGATTTTTATCATAAAATCGGGTATTGAAATTATTCGGGAAGCCATTTCTGAATTGTTAGGTCAACGCGTGGATAAAGAACTAGCCCAAAATATCAAACAGGAGATTTGTACTGTTCCTGGTGTAATGGGGGCTTACGATTTGATTTTTAACGATTATGGACCAGAACGAAAAATTGCCTCGGTTCACATTGAAGTGCCTTACGATTGGGATGCCGTAAAAATCGATGAAGTCAGTCGCGAAATAGAAGAAAAAGTGTATGCCAAATATCAGGTCATTCTTGGAGCGATTGGGGTGTATGCGAAAAATAGCAATGATCCCAAAACCCGCGAACTTGAAAAACAAGTCCGAAAGATTTTGGATGGCTACGATCACATTTTGCAGATGCATGGCTTTTATGTAAGTGAGGATCCTAAAGAAATTCGTTTTGATATTGTCATTGACTTTAATGCCAAAAATCGTAAAGAAGAATTTCAAGCAATTGAAAAGGAATGCCAAGAAGCCTTTCCGGATTATCAAATTTCCATTACGCCTGATGCGGATTTAAGTGATTAAAAAAAGCGATGCCAAGTTGTGGCATCGTTTTTTGTTTGGAAAAATGAGGAAAGATAAAGATCAAATCTTACTTTTGATTGGATAAAACAGAGATGAGTTGATAGAGATCCTCTTGGACTTCCTGTTTTTGTTCAGCAGTCATATCTTGCTCATGCGCATTGTGGCCTTGAATCGTTCCTTGATGGCCACCTACAACTTTTCCCTCTTCCACGGCTACCACTAAGGGAACATATAATGTGGGTTCTCCTTCACTATTGTTATGAATGTAGTCTTGTAAGTAAGGAGCAATTTCATCGCGCTGCGAATCGGTATACAAACGAATGCCTTGGTCATCACGTGTTTGAATGTAATGAACAGGGATGTTGGCTTGACTGGCTAAAGTATGCAAGATAGGCACGATTTCTTGACAAAAGGGACAATTGGGAAAGCCAAAGTAAAGAAGACCCGATTGTTTGTCTTCAAAAAAAGCAATCGCTTCCTCAAAAGACATGGGATCAAAATCTGCGCTTAAATTTTGTGTTTGGCTCGCTTCATCTTCTTGGCAGGTACTTTCATCTACCGCACATCCACTTGGATTAGAGGAAGGAGAAGAGCAACCGCTTATGAAAAGAAAACAGCTGAAAAGACCTAAAAAGACCTTGGATAAAGTAGATATCATCCTAACTCTCCTTCATCGATTGACGTTTCTTTTCATATAAGGCTTTAGCGGGTTTATACACCAACGAATAAACGGGAATATCAAATTCACCAATGTATTCATGAATTTGGGGAGCGAAGTTATCTTTAAAATGGGTTAAGCCATCATCCAATGTCCCTTCAACACCACCCATGCTGAATTCTTCGCAGCCATTGTCAAAGGCCCATTTAAAATTTTCAATATAGGTTTTGTATTGGGGCATAAAGCGACGAAAGCGCTCATCCATACCCGCATACAACATTTCACAAGATCGACCATAGCGAATGGTCAAAACCCCAGCAATAGGGCGTGGCGCGTCATTGCCTACACTTTCAATAACCTCTTGAATGTTGTGAATATCTTTTTCAGCCGAGGCTTTTAATTCTTCTAAGTTAAAGCGCTTTTTCTTTTGGTTTTGGGGAAGATTGGCCAATTGGTCTTCAATGTTGGCTAACTTATCTTGGCATTCTTTTAAAATGCGACCAGGATCGCACATCGCCAACATGATAATCGCATCGTCCCCATACGCATTGAGCAATTTTTCAAAGTAGTCTTTATTGCGTAAGCTGACATGTTTACGGGATTCCGTCATTTCTACAAGCTTAGCAAAATCATCGACCAATTCTTGATGACCACTGATGATTTCCAAATGACGCTTATCGGCTTCTTTGATTAACTTTTTGGTCTTTTTAGGCATGACCGCTAACACATCTTCTGGTTTATCCAAGATCGAACTAAAGCGGGCTTGAATGCTATCATCCAGAGAAAGCGTAAAGCCTTGATGCATAGCTCCAGCTTTTTCTAAAGTTTCGACGTATTTTTGATTGCCATTTCTTGGTCTGGTGGCATCGCTTGAGGGATACTTTCCAATTTCAATCCCTGGATCCATCTTAATAAAAAGAGCTCGATGTTTTTTCCCAAGTTTTTTAAGGGATTGAATATAAAATTGTACCAATTCTTCATTGTCATAATCCAAAATGGGTCCACGGGGAATGTAAAACATCGAAAATCCGGCGGGCAATTGTTTGATTAAAACCAAAGCCGTACCGACCAATTGGTCATTGTGATAAACACCTGTATGCAAAGAACCCCAGTTGGATTTGATTTTGGACCAGTTGTAGCTTTGTAACAAATTGCTTAAAGCATGTTTTGAAGCAAAGGCATCAAATTCCGCTTGAGGAATGTCGAGTTCAAAACGGTAGGAAGACATATAAAACCTCTTTTCTAAACGCCATGTAAAATTTGGCGCTTTTTTTCAATGGTGAAGCTAAAAGCTCTTGCCATTTTACCGCATTGGCCTTAGAGAAGGCATCCTTTTATCCTAGGAAGCAAAAGAAATTTTTTTCTTCCTTAAAGATCACTTTATCTTGTGATTGCTTCTTTCCTTTAAAAAAGGATACAAAAAAGCCAAATCGAATAAGCTTTCAATTTGGCGAGAGTTTATTTTACTTATTTTCCTGAGAATTCTTCTTTTGAGCCGCTTTAGTAGCCTTTTGATCCTCAATTACTTTCATGATGTTTTCACTTGGGGCTAAAGCGCCAGGGGCATCAAGAGCTTGCCAAAAAGCTGGCGAAGGAGAGGGTTGGGTCGTATCATAGCCCGCATAGCCTTGAATTCCATCCACTTCAAAGAGTGTTTTAGGATCATCTACCGAGTGCCATGAACGCGAAACCACACAGGAATCGGGATCGCGGAACATCGTTTCAAAAACTTCATAATATTC
>CAYMGC010000114.1:0-2018 GCA_964389885.1 uncultured Erysipelotrichaceae bacterium
AAGGCAAAAATAGGAAGTTGCTGGACAAAGAAAAAGCCTTCTATCTGACCATGTGTTGGATAGAAGGCTTTTTTAGTTTGCTTTACAACGCTGAATAGGCTTGAAACAAATATTGCATCTCGGTGGGATTTTCCACATATTCAGCGTGATGAGGCTTTCCTTGATAAATTTTTTGGCCATTTTGATAAGCACATAAGCAAGTAAAAGGATGCGGTAGCCATTCTTCCTGATCTAACGGAACAGTCGCTAAAAAGATAGTATCATTTTTTTCTTTCATATAAAGAGAATGGGCCGCATTGGTATGAGCGTAGAGGACCTGTCCATCGTAAATAAGAAGATTAAGCTTATTTCCTGGAGCCATATTCCCAATGAGTTCGTCTAATAAACGGCATCGCTCCTCGATCTTTAGAGGGCGGTCGAGTTTTTGTTGATGAAGATTGATTTGATCGACCAAATACCACAAAATTCGTTCGCTATCGGTTTGTCCTAGTTGAGTATATTGGTAAGGCGCTAAAGGAGGATAATCAAAAATTGTCCCATTATGGACCAATACCCAATTGCGCCCAAAATTATCCTGTCTTAAAAAAGGATGACAGTTTTCCTGCTCGATATTTCCAATTGTAGCGTAGCGAATATGGGCTAAAATGGTCCTTCCTTCTATTTTTCTTTCCAAGCGTTTTTTTAAATAGGCACTTTTCGAAGCTTGAATTGGCTCTTTTTCAATATAAGCTTTTCCATTTTGAAAGATGGCCAGTCCCCAGCCATTTGGATGATGAACGCTATGGGAAAAGAATTCACGAAGCAAATCTTGGCCAGAAATGGACTGAGCGGCGTTGCATCCAAAAAGTTCACACATAGCTTTCCTCTTTTAGCGCTTCTTCTTGCCGTTTTTTGGCCAGTTCTAAGCCCTTTTTTATAAATCCCTCTTGAAAGCATTCGCGAATTTTCCAAGCATAGCGATTTTCGGCTTTCTCAAATTTGGCTCGTTGAAAGGTTAGGACCTCAATAATTTCTTGGGGAAAAGCTTGATAAAATTCCATCATCTGATCCAAAACCTCTAAAGCCGCATTTGCAATAGGCATTACTTTTCCAGTAGGTAAAACAATTTTTACGGTTTTAAGATCGTAGTGAGCCGCATTTTTGAAGTTTTGAACAGCTTGGACTTGATCTTGAATCGACAACATCCTACGTGGAGTAGAAGCCAACCATACTAATAACAATTGGGCAAAGGTCACATCACGCTCATCAATTCCTACGGAAACCAAGGGATTTAAATCAATCATCCGCAGTTCAATGTGATCTACGCCTTGGTCTTTTAAAGTTTTTAGAACATTTTTTCCTCTAGGCTTTAGGCGAACTGGATAATATAGCTCGGTAGGAAAAGCAAGTAATCCTTGGTTTACATATTCTTGAATGCTCTCCACATAGGAAGACAGTGAGGAATAGTCGAAAATAGGGGAAAAGGAATTCCAATAGCCGAGTTCGGATCCCCGGGTAGAGGCCATACCATTAAACTCATCGTTTCCACAGCATCCTTTTTCCATGAACGATGAATCCAATAAAGGACTTGCCGCTGTAATAGCCGTTATGAGCCATCCATATTCTGCTACGCCTTGGGCTAAATTAACATAAAGCTGATTTTTGTAGTGTTGAAAATCACTTTCTTCACTTAAAGCAAAATCAGCTTGTAAAAGCTCTGAGGAAAAAGAATAGTTAAAGTGAATGCCACATAACGTCATCTTATAGCGACCATAGCGATTGGAAAGATATTGACGATACTCAGTTTTAGACGTTTCATCTTGAAAAAGAGCGATGGGAATGTCTTCCTCATTGCGAATAAAAGCGGGATTGGAAAACGGCCACAGATATTCTGGCACCTCTTGTTGGGCCAGTTTTTGTTGAATTTTCCGATCGTAGACCTCTAAAAGAGCTACGACCTCTTGAGGAGAATGCGCGACTGGCGTATTGATTTCGATTTGATTTTCACAAAAGTCACGCGTAATATGATCATCTTCAAA
>CAYMGC010000114.1:2118-4432 GCA_964389885.1 uncultured Erysipelotrichaceae bacterium
AATGGTTTAAGCAAAGAGTGGAGTGGACAAATACCGATCTCCTGTATCGGGTAAAAGAACCACAATATTTTTGCCTTGATTTTCGGCTCGTTTAGCGAGTTGAAGGGCTGCCCATACAGCAGCTCCAGATGAAATTCCCACAAGGACTCCTTCCAAACGACCAATTCGTTTTCCAGTGGCAAAGGCATCTTCATTTTCTACCGTAATGATTTCATCGTAAATGTGGGTATTGAGTACTTCTGGTACAAAGCCAGCTCCAATGCCTTGAATTTTATGGGCGCCTGGTTTTCCTTGACTTAAAACAGCTGAGGTCGCTGGTTCAACCGCGACTATTTGAATGTTTGGATTTTTTTCTTTGAGGTACTCGCCTACGCCTGTTACTGTACCACCAGTTCCAACTCCCGCTACGAAAATATCAACTTGACCATCGGTATCTTGCCAAATTTCTGGTCCAGTTGTCGCTTTATGAATAGCTGGATTAGCGGGATTAACAAATTGTCCAGGAATAAAGCTATTGGGAATGTCTTGGGCCAATTGTTCTGCTTTAGCAATGGCTCCTTTCATTCCTTTAGCTCCTTCGGTAAGAACGACTTCAGCGCCATAAGCTTTCATCAATTGACGGCGTTCCACACTCATGGTTTCAGGCATAACGACAATCATACGATATCCGCGCGCCGCAGCTACGGAAGCTAGACCAATTCCGGTATTTCCTGAAGTCGGTTCAATGATCACCGAGCCAGGTTTTAAAAGACCTTCTGCTTCTGCTGCATCGATCATAGCTTTAGCAATGCGATCTTTTACACTTCCAGCGGGATTCAAATATTCCAATTTGGCTAAAATTTTAGCCTCCAATTGCTCCTCTTGTTCAAGATGGGTAAGTTCCAAAAGTGGGGTGTTTCCAATCAACTGATCGGCTGAGGAATAAATTTTACTCATAGTCTCTCCTTATGGGTTTGTCTTGCTTTAACAAGTTTTAAACCTATAAAACCAGTAGGTTTATTTGGATTATACTGAAACCGTTCTCGTCCTGTCAAAAGAACTTTTTCAAAATAGCTTTATTGCTTTGGAATTGGTCTAACCGTATGGTAAAACCATTTAACGAAAGGAAAAAATATATGTTGATTTCGACCAAAGGTCGCTATGCTTTAAGAGTCATGATTGATTTAGCAGAACATCAAGCCGAAGGTTTGATTCCTCTAAAAGTAATTGCTCAACGCCAAGATATCTCAGAAAAATATTTGGAAAGCATTATTAAGCTTTTAGTGAAAGCTCAACTTGTCAATGGCGTACGTGGTAAGGGAGGCGGATACAAGCTCACTCGATCGCCCGAGCAGTACACTGCCAAAGAAATTTTGCAACTCACTGAAGAATCCTTAGTGACAGTACCTTGTTTACACGAAAAAGGATGTTCAAGAGCCTCTTATTGTCGAACTCTTCCTCTTTGGAAAGGCTTAGAAGAAGTGATTGACCAGTATCTTGAAGGAGTGAGTATTGCCGATTTAATGGCACCTGATGAAATTGGAAATGATTATGTAATTTAAAAGACTTAAACGATAAAAGACAAGAAAGATATTTGGTGATGTGAAAATAAAGCTGTTGTGAGAAGAGAAAAATTATGTTTTAAACTATTAAATCTTCAAAAATTTTCTAAATAGAAATACTTTCAATACCACAGATATAAAATGGTTTTAGATAAACACCACAAATAAAACGGTGAGGTTCTCATGAAGATTGTTAAGATAGCTGTCAGAGAAAATGCGATTCTTACAGCTTACGTTCCAGATCCGGAATATGGATATCAAAAATTTAAACGGCGGCCTGGAATTTTGCTGGCTCCCGGAGGAGCCTATTTAATCCATGCCACTAGGGAACAAGAAGGTGTGGCTCTTGATTTTATCGCTCGTGGCTTCAATGTTTATATTTTAAAATACAGCCTTGGCTTCAGTTCTAGGTTAGCTAAAGAGACAAATCACGGTTTTTTGGATACCGATCACCATTATCCTTTGCCAGTTTTGGAAATGCTTGAAGCCATTCATATTTTAAAAGAGCGGAGTGAAGAAATGAATCTTAATCCCGATGAGCTGTTCTTAATGGGATTTAGCGCAGGTGGGCATCTTTGTGCCGCTGTTGGTACTCAATGGAATAATCCGGAGTATATTGCGCAGCTTTCCTTCATTCCAAAAGAAAATGAACTGAAGGTAGCTGGAATGGTCTTGGGATATCCTCTGATTCATCCGATGTCTGAAGGAGAGTTTCTAGTCAATGATCCGCAGCAGTCCGATTCCCGTTTAATGAAAGATTTTCTTTATAAAAC
>CAYMGC010000115.1:0-4256 GCA_964389885.1 uncultured Erysipelotrichaceae bacterium
GAGACCTTTTTAAAGGTCCCTTGTTTAGATTTTAACCTAATACTTTTACGGCATAAGAACAAATGGGAATTAAAGGAATGTTTTGCTCTTTAGCTTGAGTTTGAATGATATTCACTAAATGACGAGCAATCCCTTGTCCCCCATAGGAAGGATCGACTTGGGTATGAGTGATAAACCATTGACCATTTTTTGATTCAAAATCACAATGACCAATACACTCGTTTTCTATATAAGCTGCACTCCGATGGTTTTCAGGTTCAAATTGATAGGAGATACTACGATTTGTTTTTGGCATTTTCTTAGTCTTTAATAATCTCGTTTAGCTCTTTTTCGTCTTTCTTTGGCACAGCGTTCTCTTTTTTGATAGTGGGCACCGTGTTTAGAGTCCTCTTTACGCCGCCACTTGGGTGTTTTTTTTTTCGTTTCTTGTTCACTCAAAGAAGCAGCTGGTTCTAAATTTGGTTGAGAAAATTTTGGTTTTTCTTGGGCAGCTTCAACAGATCCCTGAGGGGGCAAAGAGGAAGTTTGATCGAGTTTTGATTCCTTTTTTTCTACTGGAGTGGAATTGGGCTGAGTTTCTACTGCAACCTTTTCTTTAGGACTGACGATCTTTTCTGGTTTCGCTAGGGGTTTAGGATTTTCCTTTTTTTTAAGAGCCACTTTTTCCTTATTCAAAATAGGCTTTTTATAAAAGGAAGATCTTTTCCCTAACTCAGTAGAAACTTTTTTTTCTTTTGGCTCTTTTTTTCGTTTTGGAACCTGATTGGCTTTTTCTAAAACTTTCTTTTGATGTTTGTCTTTAGCGATGTGATGAATGGTCTTTTTATCGAGTTTTAAACCAGCAGCTTCTAAACTCTGAGGAAGACTCATCTTTTCAAACCATTTGGTCAATTCTTTAATGGTCTTTTTATAAGATGGCTTAGAAAAATCGAACATATCCATACCCAATTGGGCAATGCGTTCTTTTTCTTCTTCAGAAAGTTCATCACACCAAGGAGCAAACAAAGCGGATCCAGCGGATCCAGCTGGCAAAGAGCAAGCAAAAGCTAAACGATCGGTTAATCCTTCAAAAGGAGATTTCACCGAACCAATTTGGGTATGAGCCAGTAATCCAACACGATACAATTCGGTTCTAGCCTTTACATCATTAATGTTTTTAGCTAGGGCATCTGAGCATTTGCGTAAATCTTTTAACAAGTCAGCCGCTTCTTTGGTTTTTGGAGGATCTTGTTCTAGATAAGCTAAAAATAAATGCTCAAAGATTCCAAAAATTTGATTCATCGTAGGATAGGTGGGATACATGGAAAGCTCTGGATCTAAAATCGCAAATTTGCACACCAATTCAGGAAAGTGAATGGTTTTTTGTTCTCCTTTGCGAACAATGGTGCAATTTTCACTCAATTCAGAAGCACTAGAGGGATTGGTTAAAATAGACGCAATAGGATAGACGCGTTTTGGCTTCTTCTTATTATTCCAAAAATCCCATACGTCCCCCTTATATCCGAGACCCAATCCAATGGCTTTGGCACATTGTAAAGTGGAACCTCCTCCAAGAGCCAAAATAATGTCACAATCTTCTTTTCTGGCAATTTCAATACCGCGTTTTACAGAACTATATTTGGGATTGGGCAGGATTTGGCCCATATTGGCATGAGGGAATCCAGCTTCATCGAGTAAAACTCGAACTTTAGCGAGTAACCCATCTTCTACAGGTCGATGCCCATGAACTAAAAGAACTTTCTTGCCTTGTTGACGCAAGAGAGCTGGTAATTGGGAAAGTGCTCCTGGAGCGAGCTTTATTTGTGGGGGAATAGTATTTGTTTTCATCGCAATAGCGGAGGAAATCCGCTTCTTCCTTTCTGTTATATCTAGTTTAATGAATAAATGGGTCCACTCAGAATTACTGTGGACTTTTTGGTTTTTCAAGAAGATATCTATGCGATCTTCTTTTAAGAAAAAACGGTTTTCTAATGGTAAAGCCAAAAACCTTATCTACAAAGAGTGCTTACTTTTTTATCAACAATTGGATATCTGGCCTTTGAGCTAGGAGGATTGACAAAATTAAACCGTTTTAAGAGGCTACATAAATTATAAGAAGAATATGGCTTTTTGTGATAAACAACACTTACTAAGGTTTCAAAACGAGTAGACCTTAAATCCCTTGAAATGAAAACAGGACTTGAATAAGCGCTAAGATACAAATTTAGCTACAATAAAAAGGAACGAATATGACCTTCATATTCGTGAAAGGTTGATGAGTTACAAGAAAATTCTTTTTCCTTTACTTCAATTTGCATCTAGAGAGATTGACTTGACTCCAAATCTTTCTCCCTATATTAAGTAAGATTTAAAAGAAAAGCGCATCCAAATTTACAAGTACGCATTGACCTTTTAAGATTTGAATGTTGAATACATTTTAATCAAGGAGGATTTTAGTTACATGACTATTTCACCTTTACAAAAGGCCCGTTACGAATACGAGCCAAAATTACCAGGTATGCTTCGCAGTGGTATCAAAAATATTACCGTTAAAGAAGGCGCCCCCACAACAAGTGTAGCCGACCAAGAAGCTATCGCTGCTCTTTTCCCAAATACCTATGGAAAGCCTGAAATTACTTTCGTTCAAGGCGAAAACACAGCACCCAATGAAAAGAAAACAGTAGGTGTAATTCTTTCTGGTGGACAAGCTCCAGGGGGACACAATGTTATTACTGGTCTTTACGATGCTTTAAAAGCAGCGAACGCGGAAAACGAATTAGTAGGTTTTAAAGGTGGTCCAAGTGGTTTAATTGAAGATGACTTTATCGTGTTTGATGATGACTACATCAATAAATATCGTAATACTGGTGGATTTGACATCATTGGTTCTGGTCGTACAAAACTGGAAACTCCAGAACAATTTGCGATTGTGGACGAAGTCGCTAAAAAACACGGTTTAGATGCCATCGTTATTATTGGTGGAGATGATTCCAATACCAATGCAGCTGTTTTGGCAGAATATTTTGCGGCAAATGGTTCCAATACCAAAGTAATCGGGGCACCAAAAACAATCGATGGTGACTTGAAAAACGACGATATTGAAACGTCATTCGGTTTTGATACAGCTACAAAGACTTACAGTGAATTAGTTGGAAACATCGAACGCGATGCGAACTCGGCTAAGAAATATTGGCACTTTATTAAAGTGATGGGTCGTTCCGCTTCTCACGTAGCATTAGAAACCGCATTAGAAACACAACCAAACATTTGCTTGATCTCTGAAGAAGTTGCAGCGAAGAAACAATCTCTTTCCGAAATCGCTAACTCCATCGCAGATTCCGTTGAAAAGCGTGCGGCAAATGGTGACAATTTTGGTGTTGTCATTATTCCAGAAGGGGTTATCGAATTCGTACCTGAATTCTCCACTTTAATTGCAGAAATCAATGAATTGCTCGCTGGGGCAAAAGCGGATGAATTCAATGCCCTTCCTACATGGAAAGACAAATACGAATTCATTAAAAATGGTTTAACACCAGCTTCTTTTGAAGTTTTTGATATTTTACCGGAAAACATTCAACAACAACTTTTCTTGGAACGTGATCCCCATGGTAACGTACAAGTATCTCTTATTGAATCAGAAAAATTGTTCTCCGCTCTTGTAGCCAAGGAACTCGAAAAACGGGCTAAAGAAGGTACTTATACTGGTAAATTCAATCCATTGCATCACTTCTTAGGATACGAAGGAAGATGTGCTTTCCCAAGTAACTTTGATGCAGACTATTGCTATTCTCTTGGTTACAATGCTTTCCTTTTGATCCTCAATGGATTTAATGGCTATCTTTCCAAAATTTCGAACCTTTCTGAGCCTGCGGCTGAATGGGTTGCGGGAGGTATGCCTATTACCAAGATGATGAATATGGAACGTCGTCACGGTGAAGATAAACCAGTTATCCGTAAAGCGCTCGTTGAACTTGAAGGCGCTCCATTTAAGTTCTTTGAGGCAAATCGCGATAAATGGGCCGAAGAAACTTGCTACCTTTATCCAGGCGCTATTCAATACTATGGACCAACTGAAGTGTGCGATTTAACCACTAAAACCTTAAAACTTGAACAAGAAAAATAATTAACTATACCAAGCTCTAAGTCACTTTGATGGCTTGGAGCTTTTTTAATCTCTCTTTTTTCAAAAAAAAACGCCTTACCTCAACAAGCGTTGAAATAAGGCTTTCTTTGTCCAGCAACTTCCTATTTTTGCCTTGCGGCTATCGTCGGCGTTT
>CAYMGC010000116.1:0-4107 GCA_964389885.1 uncultured Erysipelotrichaceae bacterium
TAAAAAAGCTATAGATATTGAAAATTAATTTTCTATAAATTATTGATTTTGGGATTGGTTTCGTTCATAATTGGCCTACATATTAGGTTAGACTTCTTATCTTCAAAGATAAAAACTTCTAAAAGTATGACGATTTAAATAGGGCGGAGAGACTCCGCTCTATTTTTGTATTAGGATTAGAAAAGAGGATAGGTAAAGCCAAAGTTAAAATTGGCTCTGTTTCCTCTACTCTATTAAGTAAGAAAGGTGAAGGAAAAGGTAAAGAATATGATAGATCAAAAAACAACACAACCCAACTGGCGAAAAAAAGATCCAAAAGAGGTCAAAGTTTTATTAGGACTGAGTGGTGGGGTTGATAGTGCCGTAGCGGCTAGTCTTTTAAAAGAACAAGGCTATGATGTAACGTGTTGTTTTATGCGCAACTGGGACTCCTTTGCCAACAATGATATTGCCGGCAATCCGGATTTATTAAACAATGTTTGTCCTCAAGAACAAGACTATCAAGATGCGAAAGCGGTGGCTGAATCTTTAGGCTTAGAGCTTTTACGAGTAGATTTTATTCGTGAGTATTGGGATGACGTCTTTTCCGTCTTTTTAAAGGAATATAGTCGCGGGCGTACCCCTAATCCCGATATTTTATGCAATCAATTCATCAAATTTGATGCATTTTATCACTATGCTATGAAACATGGTTTTGATGCGATTGCGACTGGCCACTATGCTTCTTCCAAATATATAGATGGACGAACTCTTTTAACGAGAGCCCATGATCAAAATAAAGATCAGACGTACTTTTTAGCCCAAATTGAACGGGAACCACTTTCCAAAACGATTTTTCCCCTTGGCGTGCTGGATAAATCCCAAGTGCGAGCTTTAGCGAAAGAACTCAATTTGGATACCGTTTCCACCAAAAAAGATTCCACTGGAATTTGTTTTATTGGCGAACGCAATTTCCGTGAATTTTTATCCAATTATTTACCCGCTCAAGCGGGCAATATCATCGATTTAGACTCTGGTCAAATCGTCGGTCAACATCAAGGGGTGTTGTATTACACCATTGGACAACGTAAAGGATTGCACATCGATCATTTTGCCGGACCGTGGTTTGTGGCTGGCAAAGATGTCGAAAAAAATGAATTGTATGTAGCCCGCATTGATCAGCGCCATTGGCTCGATTCCGATGAGGCTATAGTGGAAAATATGCGTTGGCTAGTGGATGAAAACTATCCTTTACCCCAAGAATGTACAGTAAAATTTCGCTATCGCCAAAAAGACATTCCGATTACTTTACAAGTGAGTGAAGATCGCAAAAGCGTAAAAGCGTTGTATCCGCAAAAAAGTGCGGCAGTGACTCCTGGCCAAGAAGCTGTCTTTTACGATGGTGATGTTTGTCTAGGGGGCGGTGTTATTGAAACTGTGCGCTTAAACGGTACGGATGTATTTGAAACAATTAAAAATCAGGTAGATGAGGTGCGGCATGGCTGAAGCCCCCTCCACGTCAGTTGAGCCTTTAACATCCGTAACAGGCAAAATTTCTCATATTTATCATTCCAAAAACCATTTTTGGGCTGGACAGATGATCAACGAAGACACTCGGCAAAAAATGCGCTTTGTAGGAAAGTTGCCCGATGATTTTTTGCATGAAGGGGAACGTTGGAATTTTGAAGGAACTTGGCAAAACAATACACAATACGGTCGACAATTTTCTATTCAAAAAGCTACCCTTGCCCCCAATCAGCCTTTGGATCTTTGGATTGGCTTTTTTTCTTCTAGTTTATTTAAAGGAATCACTAAAAAACACGCTCATAAGATCATGGATTCCTTAGGGGATCAAGCGATTTTTAAACTGATTGAGGATTCCTCTGTTTTAACTACGACGTGTGGTTTAACGACGCATCAAGCTGAAGCCATTCATAAAGGCTTATGGGAGTTGCATTTTAGCGGAAAAACCATTTCCTGTCTTTTAAAATGGGGCCTTTCCACTTTACAAATTAAGACTTTAAGCAAATTTGCCAAACAAAACCCCGAAAAGTTTAAGCGGCTTGGAGCCGATCCTTTTTATCCGTATTATTACCACAGTGGATTTGGCTATGAAGGGGCTTTACGCTTAGCCGATGGCTTTGGCTTATCGGACTCCGATCCAAGACGCAGTGAAGCGGCCATCTTTCAAGCGTTAAGTCATTCAACATTATCCCAAGGAGGAACTTATTTACCCCTTGAAGCTTTGCGCTCTTTATCGCATCTCTCTTGGTCTTTGATTTGCCAAGGTTTAGAGCTTTTGGAAAGTCGGGATGACTTAATTGTGGTAGATGAAGAGCGAGTATATTTAAAGGAACAATATGAGGCGGAATGGAGTATTGCGCTTCACCTTTACGAGCATAATTTTCCAGTAGAACCCATTTCTTCACAAGATTTTGCACAAGCTTTAGACGTAGCCCAAAAAGAACAAGCCATTATCTATGATGATTCGCAAAAAGCGGCGCTTGAGCTTTTTTTGAACTCCTCGCTCATGATTTTAAATGGGGGTCCAGGAACGGGAAAAAGTACTTTATTGCTAGGCCTTTTACGGGTACTCGGTCTTTTAATGCCTTCCAAGCAAGTTGTTCTTTGTGCCCCCACTGGACGAGCAGCGAAGCGGATGGCCGAATTGACTCATTACAAAGCACGTACCATTCATTCTCTTTTGCATTGGAATTGGCAAGAAGACCGGTTTGAAGAGGGGGTGTTGGATTGTGATATCTTGATCGTGGATGAATTTTCAATGGTGGATGCGCGCTTGTTTTCTGAACTCTTGAAGCGTTTAAAAGAAGATTGTCGTCTTTTGATTATTGGAGATGAAGAACAGTTGGAAAGCGTAGGCCCTGGCAATGTGTTAAGTGATTTGATTGCCTCCCATAAAATTCCAGTGGCGAACTTAAAAACCTTACATCGCCAAAAAGAAGGCAGTGGGATTCCCTTTTTGGCTCAAGCTATTCGCGACCAAGAATCGATTCAATTTATCGAACCAGTGCAATTTTTAGAGGCCTTAACTTCCAATCAGGTTTTAGAGGGAATTAAGAATTTGATCCAACAGGAAGATAATCCGGAAGACATTCAATTTCTAGCTCCAATGTATGGGGGAGAGAGTGGCATTGATGAAATCAACGCCATGATTCAAGAGATCATCAATCCCTTCGCGCTTTCAAAGCCGCAATTGATTTCATCCAATAAAAAGGAGAATGCCTTACGTCCCCATACTTTTTTTCGCGTAGGGGATAAGGTTCTTTTAACCCAAAATCTCCTTTCCTATAATGTCTACAATGGAGATATTGGTCACATTATAGATATCAATCCCCAAAAAAAGGTGATCCAAGTTGATTTTGGCAAACAGGATCCAGTGGAATTTGATTTTAAAGATGAGTCCACTCATTTAAGCCTTTTAAGTCACGCGTGGTGCATTTCCATTCATAAATCGCAAGGATCAGAATACCCTAAAGCGTGTTTAATTGCCGATCAAAATGGCGCTTATATGCTTCGTAAACGCCTTTTATATACGGGAGTCTCACGGGCGAAAAAGCAACTATACATCATTGGAAGTAAGCCTCTCTTTATTCAAGGCACCCGCAATCAAAATAGTGAGGAAAGAAAAACATCTTTACTGCAACGAATTGAAGAGGTATGGGAAAATAGTGGAAAAATTCCCTCAAAGCCTAAAAAAGAACAAGCCAAAAGTTAGAAAAAAGACTAAAGAGATATCAGGAAGCCTAAAAATGGGTTTGCAAGTGGCTAAAAAGAAGTCTATAATCGCTTTTGCAGTCAAGAAGGGGAAAAGTAAGCAAGATTTTTGTGTTTAAGAGAGCAGCTGTTTGGTGAAAAGCTGACCGAAACTTGCCCAAAGGCCGCCCTGGAGCTGCCGCTTCCAGCGATAGCGGAATGAATTAAGGGGGTTTTTGCACAAAGGCAAAGACCAACCGGGATGGTAACGCGTATTCACGTTCCTGGAGATCAGGGACGTTTTTTTTTGTTTGTTTTTCGCTAGGAAGCCCTTATAAAACCTTGAAAGGAGATTGAAATGAAACAATTGACTGGAAATCAAGTTCGTCAAATGTTCCTCGACTATTTTGCTTC
>CAYMGC010000117.1:0-3977 GCA_964389885.1 uncultured Erysipelotrichaceae bacterium
AAAATTTAAGGTAAAAATATAAAATAAAAAACGAACCTGTCACCAGATTCGTTAGTTTGGGGACCGAGTCCCCCTCCGTTAACTAATTTATACCATAAATTATAAAAAAAACAAGTTGAATATATCTCTATTGGACTCTAGGAGTAAAAATATTTTAATTCTTTATATTTGAATGAATTTCTAAAAAATGAAGAGGTCCTTTAAATTAAGCTTTTCTAAATTAATCTGCTCATATGGTAGATTCAAACTACAAAGGCTCAACCAATATCCCTCCAAGTACGTTGACCATAACGTCTTTTTTAAACTGTCATCTTTTACATCAAAGGATAAAAGGGGAGTTGTCATTCCAGTGCCAAGCCTTTTAACATAGGCTTCCTTTTGAGTCCAGAGTTCATAAAAGGCCATAGAAGAAAAGCCACTTTGGCAAAAATACTGCCATTCTTGCGTAGCAAAAACCATTTTGGCTACGTCTTCATCGGCTTGCCCCAGGCGCTCTACATCCAGTCCAATTGGATGATTGGCTTCCACAAAAGCCACACAGCGTTCAGAATGAGAAATAGAAAAATGATACGTGGGATTATTAGCGATATAAGGTTTACCAAAGGCGGTATAAGCTAGTTCAAGTTTCTCTTTGGGAATATGAAGGGCAAGACTGGCTTGTTTTTGAATCAGGAGCTTGGAAATAAGAGATGCAATTTGATCCTGCTCTCTACGGTAGCGAAGAACTTGTTTTTGTTGAAAAGAGGGAAGATAGCAAAGATACTCTTTTAAATCTTCAAAACGAATCGTTTCATCAATTAAAACGTAAACAATTGAAATAGACACAACCATCACAGTCCCTTTTCTAATCGATCTCATTTTATAGGAATCTTTGGTCTTAGCGAGCCAACTTATTTCTTTTCCTTAGCAAACATCATCCCTAAAAAGGAGAAAGATAATATCATATATTTTTAAAGAAAATTTTAGATCCCTAAAAAAAGAGAAAAAGGGTACAAAACCTCCTATCTGTTAGCTATGACTAACCTCTCAAAGCTGTCCTGAATCGGAATTGTCTTTCAATGAATTGGTTTTTTCGCTTATAATGTCAACGACTTATTAAGAAAACACTATTTATTAGAGGAGGATTTTTTTCTAAGTATGGAAGAAAACAAAACTAAAGTTTTTCAGTCCATGGATGGAAATACAGCTGCCGCTCATAACGCGTATGCGTTGACCGACATGTCTTGCATTTATCCTATTACTCCATCTTCTCCGATGGCTGAATCGATGGACGCTTGGGCTAGCCAAGGACGTCTCAATGCATTTGATAACGTTGTCAAAATTGCTGAGCTCCAGTCCGAAGCGGGTGCGTCTGGTGCTGTACATGGTGCTGCACAAGCGGGCGTACTTCCCACCACTTTCACCGCTTCCCAAGGTCTTTTGTTGATGATTCCAAACATCTACAAATGGGTTGGTGAAAATCTTCCCGTTGTACTTCACGTCGCTGCAAGATCGCTTGCTAGCCGTGCTTTGAACATTTTTGGTGATCATTCTGACGTTTACGCTGTTCGTCAAACCGGCATTCCCATGCTTTCTAGCCACTCTGTGCAAGAAGTTATGGACCTTGCAGGAATTGCGCATCTTTCTGCCATTAAAGCTCATACTCCTTTCTTACACTTCTTTGATGGATTTAGAACTTCTCACGAAGTAGATAAGATTGAAGTATTCGATGTGGATAAATACAAAGATCTCATCGATTACGAAGCTTTGGAAGAATTCAAAAACAATGCGATGCAACCTCATACAAACCCTGTTACACGTGGTGCCAATGAAAACGATGACATCTTCTTCCAGGGGGTAGAAGCACGCAATAAACATTATGAAAGCGTACCAGATGTTGTCGCTGACTACATGAAAAAAGTCAGTGAAATCACAGGTCGTGAATACGCTCCATTTACTTACTATGGCGATCCAGAAGCAGAAAACATCATCGTAGCGATGGGATCTGTAACGGAAACCGCTAAAGAAACCATTGATGAACTCAATAAGAATGGCGAAAAAGTCGGCATGGTGAAAGTTCACTTGTTCCGTCCATTCTCTACAAAATATCTTCTTGATGTTCTTCCTGAAACGGTTAAGAAAATTGCTGTACTCGACCGTTCCAAAGAAGGTGGAGCTCTTGGTGAGCCTCTTTATCTTGATGTTATCGCTGCTTTAAAAGACAAAGACATCGACATCATCGGTGGTCGCTATGGTCTTGGAAGCCACGATACCGCTCCAAAACACATCAAAGCTGTCTTTGATCACCTCAAAGGCGATGAACTTAAAAATGGCTTCACGCTTGGTATTGAAGATGATGTAACCAACACTTCTTTACCAGTAGAAGAAGGATTCGTTATCGATGATGGAAAAACCACTGAGTGCTTATTCTGGGGTCTTGGCTCCGATGGTACGGTTTCTGCCAATAAATCCTCCATTAAAATCATCGGTGACAATACCGATATGTATGCACAAGGTTACTATGCTTACGACTCCAAAAAAGCCGGTGGTGTAACCCGTTCTCACTTACGTTTCGGTTCTGAACCCATTCATAAAACGTACTACATCAACAACGCAGACTTCATTTCCGTATCTTTGGACAGCTATATGTTCAAATACGATCTCGCCAATAACTTGAAAAAAGGTGGAACGTTCTTATTGAACACTTCTTTTGACAAAGACGAAATCGTAAAACATATGCCTAACCGTCTGAAAAAAGAATTGGCGGATAAGGATGCGAAGTTCTATATCATTGATGCCAACAAGATCGCTGGCGAAATCGGTATGGGTCGTCGTACCAACACCATTTTGCAATCGGCCTTCTTCGCATTGAACCCACAAATTTTGCCTTATGACGAAGCTGTGGATCTCATGAAAAAAGCGGCTAAGAAATCTTATGGCAAAAAAGGTGATGAAATCGTTCAACTCAACTACAAAGCCATCGATATGGGTAAAGATGGATTGGTAGAAGTTGAAGTCGATAAAGATTGGTCCAACCTTCCTGTTTCTGAATTGCGTCAACCCACTGGTAATGCCTATTGGGATGAATATGCTGCTCGCATCAACGGTTTGGAAGGTTACAATATGCCTGTTTCCGCCTTCACAAAACATGGTGTTTTGGATGGCACAATGCAAAACAATGCATCCTTCAACGAAAAACGTACGATTGCGGTAAAAGTTCCTGAATGGAATCCAGATAACTGTATCCAATGCGGATTCTGCTCCTTCGTATGCCCACACGCTACGATTCGTGTCTTCGCATTGACTCCAGAAGAAATCGAAAAAGCCCCAATGAAGTTCGATACTCTCCCATTAATGGGTAAAAAAGATAGCGATCTTCGTTGGAGAGTTCAAGTTTCTCCATCTAACTGCGTAGGTTGCGGTCTTTGCGTATCCGAATGTCCAGGTAAAAAAGGCAACAAAGCCCTCAAGATGGTGGATGTTAACTCTCAACTCTATCTCGATCCTTTGGCTGACTACTTGTTCAAACAAACTGAGTACAAAACAGATCTCTTCCCAAAATCCACAATCAAGGGATCTCAAATGCTCATGCCTTACTTCGAAGTACCAGGTTCTTGCCCAGGTTGCGGTGAAACACCTTACTATCGCTTAGCGTCTCAGCTTTTCGGTAAAGATATGCAAATCGCCAACGCCACAGGATGCTCTTCCATCTACTGCGGTGCTAACCCATCTACTCCATTTGTAAAAGATAAAGATGGCAATGGTACAGCATGGGCTAACTCCTTATTCGAAGACAACGCCGAATTCGGTTATGGTATGGCGCTTGCTAACAACTTGAATAAAGCCCAAATCTTGAAGATCATGGAAGACAACTTGGATAAAGTAGCTCCTGAACTGAAAGAAAAAATGGAAGAATACATCGCAGCGGGTAACGATCGTGAAAAACAACGCGAACTTGAACCACAAATCAAAGAACTTGTGGCACAAGCTGATTACGA
>CAYMGC010000118.1:0-3935 GCA_964389885.1 uncultured Erysipelotrichaceae bacterium
GCTTCCCCTATACTTTTTCGGCTTCTTTAAAGTGGCTAAAATAAAAAAGGCAGGACATCCTGCCTTATCCATTATTTTGGGGTTTCGTTTTGAAGTCTTGGCTTAAGCGACTGTCTTTTTCTTTGGTGTCACGATAAGGAGCTTTGGTATTGGCTGAACGTCGCGGAAGACGATTGCGATGTTGAATAGCAAGTTCTTCCATAGCCTTGCGTGAATTTAAAATCACTGGAATGACGATGGGATTACGATGCGTTTTTTTGTACAAATAGGGTTCTAAGGAGGAACGAATGCAGTTTTTCAAATCAGCAAAGGTTGTTTTTTCTTTGAGTCTATTTTGTAAGGCGACCGTCACCACGTTTTCCGCATCCCGAATGAGTTGTTGTGAATCTTTCAAATACACAAAACCGCGACTGACAATAATGGGCTTCGCTACTAAGGAATTGGTGCTTGAATCAATTGGCACAATTACTGCCACCATTCCATTGTCCGCTAAAATATGACGGTCTTTGAGTACGGCCGTGGATAAACCAGAAATATCATTGCCATCCACATAAATATCGTCACCTTGATAACGCCAATCGGATTGAATCACTTCATGATTCCGAAGCAATAAAACGTCGCCATTCGCACAAACAAAAATATTTTCCTTGGGAATGCCAAGCTCTAAAGCCGATTGCCGATGTTGCATCAACATCTTATATTCGCCATGAATAGGCATGAAATACTTTGGTTTAATGAGTTGCATCATCAGTTTTTGTTCTTGTTTGGAAGCATGACCAGTGGTATGCAAGTTGTTGAGTACAGACTTATTTAAAACCGTAGCTCCTGAACGGAATAGTTTATCTACAATTTTATTCACTGAATCATCATTACCAGGAATGGGATTGGACGAGAACACTACCGTATCGGTTGGCTTTAAATGAATATGCCGATGGGTTCCATTAACAATACGACTTAAAGCCGCCAATGGCTCCCCTTGGCTTCCTGTACACAAAATACAAATTTTTTCATCTGGAGTGGTGCGTAAATCATCAGGAGCCAATATATCTTCATTTTTTAAATGAATGACGCCCATTTTTCGGCCAATGTCCACCACGTTTTCCATAGAGCGTCCAAAAACAGCCACTTTACGACCTGTCTTCACTGCGGCTTCAATGATTTGCGCTACACGATATACGTTTGAAGCAAAAGTAGCCACAATAATGCGACTTTTAGCCGTACGCATAATTTGTAAAATTTCTTTGGCCACGTCTTTTTCCGAAATAGAAAAGCCTTCTACTCCAGAATTGGTTGAATCTGACATAAGCAAGTCAGGTTTCAAAGCTCCAATATAGGCCATTTTTTGATAATCCGCATTTTGTCCTACTGGAGTTAAATCAAACTTAAAATCTCCTGTATGCACAATGGTGCCATTGGGAGTGGTGATCAACACGCCTAAAGAATCTGGTATAGAGTGAATGGTATTGAAAAAACCAATATTAAAAAAGCGGGTTTTAACAGCTGAGTTTTCATTGATTTCGATGATGGGAACTTTGGGCGCATCGCGATGTTCAAGCAATTTCTTTTCAATCAGTGCCTTAGCAAAGCGTGGCGCATAAATTGCATCGATATCCACTTGTTTCAATAAGAAGGGAATTCCACCGATGTGGTCTTCATGTCCATGGGTAATGACTAAAATTTTCCGCTTATGATTGCAGCGAATTAAGTGATGATAATCGGGAATGACATAATCGACTCCTAATAGTTCCTCATCAGGAAAAAGAACACCACAATCGACAATCGCAATTTCGTTGCCTTGTTCGTAGCAGTACATATTTTTTCCTACTTCTCCTAAGCCCCCAAGGGCATAAATTTGAGTATCATGAGGACGAACTTTAAGGCGATTGGCTTGAGCAAGATTGGCTTTTTTAATTTGGGCTTCTTCTCCTGGGCCAAGTTGTTGAGTGGTAATAGCCTCAGTTGGAACGGTAGTAAATTTCATCGGTTTAGTAGGCTTTAAAGGAGTCGTTCTTGGCCGCTCTTGTTTGCCTAGTGCTCGGGTTTCCGTTTTGGGTTCATTTTTTCCGTCTGTTTTCCCTTTATAAGATTTCGTTAACTTTCCATTTTCTGAAGAATCTAACTTTTTATCTAGACGGTTAATTTCATTTTTAGTAGGGGTTTTTCCTAGAGGACTTTTGGAGTTTACAAATGGAATCAATTTTCCATCTTTATTATCTTTGTTTTTTTTCTCAGGTTTGGTTTCCGGCGTCTTCATGGGTGAAGTTGAACTTGCTTCTTTTAAATCTTGAGAAGATACGCTTTCCTCCTCTTGGAAAACGTCAGAAGGGGTAGAAGAGGAAACGTCTAGGATTGGTTCTAGCGTTTCAATAGAGGACGAATTAGTGGTCATTTTTGGGTAATACATATCCTTTCTAAGGTAAAACACCAAGTAAAAAATTTAAGTTGGCTTTGTGGTCCATCAGCACAGCCGAAAGATTATCTGGCTTGGCCTAAAATTGGAGCTTTCTTCTAAAGAAAACCAATTTGTGAGGGTTAGTTAAAACAACATCACGTTTTTATAAGTGGAAGATACCAGACAAAAAGTTCAAAAAGAGACCTTCAATTTCATTTATTTTAGCATAGGTTTTCCAACCTATCTTCTTGAGAGAAAATCAAGTCGAATCGACCAAACTAAAAAAGCCAAAAGCAAAATTAGCTTTTGGCAGATGATACCTAAAGAAAAATTGTTAAAGAGCAATGGCGTTGGGATCCACAGCCTCTTTGGCTACTAGTCCATCGTAAAATAAACCACCTTTTAAGTGAGCCAATTCATGTTGAAAAACCATAGCTAAAAAGCCTTCTGCTTCCACTACTACATTTTGATCGGTTAAGGCATCATAACCTCGAACTTTGATGTGGTACGGGCGTGGAACTACGCCTTCATGTACATCTTTTACGGAAAGGCAACCTTCCCCATTTTCTAGAAAAGCCAACTGCCGACTTTTAGCAATCAATTTTGGATTGGCTAAAGCCCAAGAATGCACTTCACCTGTTTCTTCATCAGGAACCGTAATCGCAATCATTTTCTTAGGGACTCCTACTTGAATGGCTGCTAGTCCTACAGCAGGGGATAAATCTCGCTTTTCACATAGCTCATCATCTTGACTATCCAAGACATAACGATGCATAGCTAATAACAGTTCTCGATCTTCTTCACTTAAAGGCAAGGTAACATCGTGAGAAAGAGTACGAATGAGTGGATTATCATCAAAGATTAAATCTTTATTAGAAAGTTCCATATTGTATTTCTCCTATTTCTTTTCAATACAGTATTTAGGTTAGGAAAGAGAATTTCCTCATAAGAGCAAAGATTTCAAGATACAAAAGCTTTTATTCTTTCTCTTTACCTTTGTAGTTTTACTGATCCTTTAAAAAGAGCAAAGAGATTTTAATTCTCAAATTTGGATGCGCTTTATATATTGAAAATTTTTTATATAAGCAGGCAATAATAGAATGAAAAAAAATATTTGTATGGGAGCCTTGGTTTTTTATAGCTTTTGACTTGTTTCATCTTCACCGCCTATGGGGATAGATAGAAAAGCCTATTCCACCTTTTGGATTTACATTTTAGAAAGTAAAGGAATATTCTATTTTGTATTAATGGGAATATTGGTGACATGTTGTTTTTTAGGTCTTACTCCCTTCATTAAAAATTATCCTAAAAACTCTTGGTGGCGATGGATATACTTATTTGGTGGAATGTATCTTCTTTTTGAGGTATTTGCTATTGGTAGCAGTTTAGAAGCTTGAAATAAGCTTTTATTGTGAATGTTTGATGAAACTTCCATCTATTGGAATGCGGTGGGGTTATTTTTTATAGGGATAGGGGGGGGTTCCTTTGTTTTAGGAATTGTAACTTCACTAATTTTAGTCCCTTAACTTTACCATAATTTTGG
>CAYMGC010000119.1:0-3931 GCA_964389885.1 uncultured Erysipelotrichaceae bacterium
AGGAAAAGCGAAAAGAAAAAACGCCTTGCCTAAGGCAAGACGTTAGAAAAACTAAAATACCATTCGAGTATAAATGGGTTTCGAAGTATTTTTGATATTTCGACCCAATTTGGTATCACTAAACATAAACTCAATGTCCTTATTTCCGGCTACAGGTTTAATCAGAGTACTCATGCGCGTAAAGATACCCGTTTCTTTATTTTCAGGATCCACATCAATCACGATAAACCATGTACTTTCAGGATTTTCGGGATCACTTTGAGGATTTAAACGTTCTTTCAAATAAATAGCATTCACCGTTGGTTCATGGAAGCCAGCCGAAATCAAAGCAGCCTCTATATTTTGCAGATTTCCTTCGGGATCTCGTAAAAACACACTTTCACCTGGACCAATGGATTGTTGGTTTAATGGAGAACGATACACCTTTACACAGCCTTCAATAAAGTCTGTGGGGAAAGGAACATCCACTCCAGCAGGATCCACTACAATGCCACTGATTTCGTCTTTGGCTTTTTGGAGCATGGGCAAATATTGTTTTAAGCCCATAATTAAGCAATTTACCCCTTCATCACGATCTTTATACATCTTTTTAACTTCTTCGACACTTGTAAAGAAGGGGAAGAACTTCACTCCAGATTCATTGGTTACCACAATAGGAGTGACCTTGGTATCGGGAGAGAAAATAAGTTTTCCGGTTTGGGCATCCATCATGGGCTTTTTATCCCAACGAGCTGGAATCATGACTTTGGTGTCAATTAATGCTTGCACCGCTTTAATGACGTTCTCGTCGCTATTGTCTTCCCGCATCCGAACGAGTGCAGTATGTAAAATGTCGTTGTTGAATTCCATAACTATTTTTCAGTGCCTCCAATAGCTGCTGAAGCAAACAAAATGGAAGGACTTGCGATACTTCGCATTTCCCATTTCAAATCATTGCCTACAGCCACAATATTATTCATCATCTCTAAGAAGTTGCCAGCAATGGTAATGAGAGTCAAAGGACGACCTTTTTGTCCATTTTCCACCAAATATCCCTTGGCTTGTAAAGAAAAGTTGGTGGAGACAAAATCAATCCCTGCATGCATGCCCGCGAGTTCCGTGATGACCACTCCATTGTCCATGGTTTTTAAAAGGGTGTCAAAGCTATCAGGACCAGGAACAATATAAAGGTTCATAGGAGCCACATCTGTGCCTCCTCCCCCCGATTTAAAACCATTGCCCGTAGAGACAGTTCCCATTTTCTTAGCCGAACGCGTATTGTGCAAAATGGTTTCAAATACGCCTTGGTCGACTACAACTTTTGTTTTAGTAGGATAGCCTTCATCATCATAATTAGAAAGCGAAATGGCCTCGGTGTTTTTGGGATCATCAATAATCGTAATTTTATTGGAGAAGACTTGTTTTCCTAAAGAATTGCTTAATGGAGAGATTCCTTTATGAATCAAAGAGCCGGAAAACATTTGGGCAAAGGCACTTAATAAACTAGACATCGCCTCATTGTCGATGATGACAGGGCAAATGCAGGATTTTAAAGATTTAGCATGTAATTGAAAAGCCACTTTATCGATAAGCTTTTGAACTAAAGCATCTTGATCCAAATCATCTAAATTTTCCACGGCTTCATAAACATATCCATCGCGTAAATCGCCATCATCTTCCATGGTGATTTGGGCCACGATAGCTTGGACGCCGCCATCTTCTTGAATATCCACCCCAAGAGAGTTATTCATTTGGCTTTGACCAAATCCGCTGCTAAAACCAAGCGAATTGACCATGCTCACCCGTGAATCGGCGGCTAAAAGTTTCTTCTCAAGCGATTGGAGGGTATCTAAAATTTGAGGAACAGTTGGTTCAATCCATTTCCATTTGGATTGGACCATTTCTGTATCCATTGGCCCTACCAGTTCATCTTTTTCGGATTCAGAGATTAAAAGAGCTGCTTCCTTTAAAGACTGAAGGGTTTCATCCATTTTGTCATCATCCACTTTTTCCAAAGAAGTAGAGACAATCTTGCCATCAATTAAGGCGCGCATCGATGTGGAAATCATTTTAGAGGTAGAAAAGGAATCCATCTTGCCTTCAAACCACTCCACTTCACGCGAACGTTGATGCGATTGGGTAATTTCAAAGCCCTCGATACCAAGTTCTAAGGCTCGATCAATCCATTTTTGTTTATCCATGATTATTCTGTTCCCCCTACCGTAATGGCACTTACACGAATGGCGGGTTGCCCAACATTGGTGGGAATACTTCCAGAAACGGAACCACACATTCCTTGGGCCAAATCTAAATCGTCTGAAACCATATCAATGTTTTGTAAAATCTCGGCTCCATTGCCAATGAGCATGGCGCCAATGACAGGATCGGTAATTTTTCCATCTTCGATTAAGTAGCCTTCGTTGACTCCAAAGTTGAATTCTCCAGTATTGGGATTCACCGATCCCCCACCCATGGATTTGCAATAAAGACCAAATTTGATGTCTTTAAAGAGATCTTCTTTTTTATCTGGACCAGGAGCGATAAAGGTATTACTCATACGGCTCGTCGGTTCATATTTATACGATTCACGACGACCACTTCCAGTAGACTCGGTATGCATACGCCGACCATTTAAACGATCGACCATATATTGTGTCAAAACACCATCTTGAATCAAAACCCGGCGTTGTTGAGGATTGCCTTCATCATCCATATTTTGGGAACCCCAAGCATTGGGAATCGTCCCATCATCAATCGCCGTGACTTTTTCATTGGCAATTTTTAAGCCTTTGGATTTGCTAAAAACCGATTGGTTTTTCGCTACCCCAGTGGCTTCTAAAGAATGCCCACAGGCTTCGTGGAAAATAACGCCTCCAAAGCCATTATCAATTACCACTGGCATTACGCCACTTGGAGCTTTTTTTGCTCGTAAAAGAACTAAAGCTAAACGGGCTGCTTCTTTGCCGATTTCTTCTGGGGTATGATCGGTTTCAAATTGCTCTAAGCCCTTTGTAGCCCCTGGAGCGCAAGAGCCAGATTGGACATTGTCCCCTTCTTTAGCAAAAGCTCCAGCCCGCATTCGGCTTCTTTGGCGAATATCGCCTTTAAACAATCCATCACTGTTCGCGATTTGAACTTCTTGATGAATGCTCGATAAGCCAGCTGAAACTTTAAATACCCGCTCATCCATCTCCCGAGCAGCTGCAATTGCTTCGCGAACCATTTTTGTCTTTTGAGCATCACTTACTTCAAAGGGATCAATTTCAATGGGCGAAATGTTTTCAGCCATTGTTTTTTCATTTAAAACAATGGTTGGTCCTTCTTCCTTTAACCCAATTGCTCCGCGCAAATCATTTACAATATCGGTAAGAGTCTCCATGGTCATATCATCGGTATACCCATAAACAGACGAGGTATCTTTATACAACCGAATTCCAGCACCAGCTCGAATCGAATGATTAACGGTCTCTACATCATCATTTACGATTGAGATACTGGTACTTTTGGTATCTTCTTCAAAAATTTCGGCAAAATCTGCTTCTGAACGCATAGCAAGCGTCAAAAGCGTTTCAAGTTGTTCTTTATTTAGCATTGTTTCACCTCTATATTCTATATTTACAAAAAGCCATTGAGGATGATGACCTTGAAAAGGTTTCCTCTATTGTAACGAAGAGAAATCAATTTTTCTGAGTGTATCGCTAAATAACTCTTCAGGGAAAGGTAAGCGCTGTTTTTAAGCGCCATAAAGACCAAAAAAAACCCGTCATCGACAGGATTTAGATCATATTCATTGTAGTGGACTCTGTAGGACTCCGTATTAAATCATTATTTATTATCTAATTTTCCTTTATCTATAGTTTAAATTATATCTCTATCTACCTATAAGAGTGTAACTTACGACAAATTTACGACACTTTCTTGAATATCATAGAATAACCCATTCTTTCCTTTC
>CAYMGC010000120.1:0-3917 GCA_964389885.1 uncultured Erysipelotrichaceae bacterium
GGGCGATCTGATCGCCTTTTTTTTATTTAAGTTGTGAATCCAAATATTCAAATGTTTCCGCCACGCTATCACATACTTTGAATAGAGTTTTAACCGATTCTCCAATGAAACCCGCTTCCTCCATCGCGGCCATCGCTTTTAAAAGCGGGGTATAGTAGCCATCCAAGTTTAAAAGGACAAGAGGCGCTTCCAATTGTTTGAGCTGCTTTAAAGTGAGAATTTCATAAAACTCTTCCAAAGTTCCAATTCCACCAGGGGAAGCGATAAAGGCATCTGAAAGAGATTCCATAAACGCTTTGCGCTCGCGCATCGTGCGTGTATACAGTGTTTCCTCACCATCTGCAAAAAGAGCTTCCAGTTCACGGAAAAAATACGGTGCAATGCCGATCGTTTGACCGCCAAATTCAAGAGCTCCTCGAATAGTCGCTCCCATCATTCCAGTATTGCCTCCACCGTTGATTAAGCGCCATCCACGGCGCGCAATGGCTTCTCCAATTTGATGACCCGCCTGTAAAAAGCAACTGGCTACATCCTGTGATGCCCCTCCATAAACACAAATTCCGATTTGACGCATAGTCTCCATCCTTTCTTTTGCTCTTATTTTACCGCGTGATTCGTTTTTAATAAGGAATTGATGCGCTTAATCACATTGGACTACGCTTTTAAGTTTGGAAGGTTGGAGTCAAAACTTTTTTCTGCTTTTGAGGAAACAGGGCTTTGGCGTTGATGATCAAGATATTGATGAAGAGTTTGCATCTTTACATCACTTTCATAAAGAAGCCGAGCGCACTCTAAAAGTTCTTGGTTGACATATTGAGAATCGGGAAGATCTTTCTTATAGCGCATTTGATGTTCCATAGCAGCCCATGAATCCATCGCAGCCGTTCGAATTTGAATTTCACATTGAATGGGGTGACCGGAAAACGCGCATTGGCCAATCACATGCAAGGAACGATAGCCAGAAGGCTTAGGATTTTTGATGTAATCTTTAATTTGGATAATGGTAAAGCCCTCTAAAGTAGCTAAATGATCCACCACTGTATAAATATCATTGAGATAAGAACAAATCAGACGCACCCCGACAATATCATGGAGATTTTGAGCGGCGGAGGCGGGAGAATCTTCCCAATTGTAACGGATAAGCTTAGAGCGAATACTTTCAAGCGTTTTTAATCGTGAGGATAGAGAGCGAATCAGGGTATGATGCCGATTGCGTTCAATTGTCCTTTTGATGGAAAAAACCGAATCGATCAAATACTTTTGAGTTTTAGAGCAAGCCTGCAAAAGTTCTCTCCAGTCCTGTGGATTCCAAGAATCATTCATAATTTTTCCTCCTTTCATTTTTTTCTTGGCCTGTAAAAAAGGATGTATTTAAAATTAAAGCAATAAAATTATTTTCTATCTTTCTATGGTTTCTCCTTAAAAAGAAAACCATTATCAATTCTATGGTAATCCTCCCAAGGGCCAAGAAAAAACTTTTTTGGTTTTTCGCTTAGTTCCTAGAGAAGAACGAAAAAAATAAAGTAAAGAAAGTAAGGAAGAGAAAATGCGTTTAATTGTTAATGGAGACGATTTTGGATTAACTCATGGATGCAATCTAGCACTGATCGATTGTTATCAAAAAGGCCTCATGACTTCTACCTCTTTAATGACGAATATGCCGTTTGCCCAAGAAGCGGCAAGACTTGCCAAAGAAAATCCGGGACTTTCTGTTGGAATCCATTTTTGTGTAACAGCGGGTAAACCTCTTAGTAAGGTTCCAAGTTTAGTGAAAGTGGATGGAACTTTTGATAAAGCCATTTTATTTACTCCAGGTAAAGCCTCTATTGAGGAAATACATCAAGAATTGCAAGCACAATATGATCGATTTATAGAGCTTATGGGGAAAAAGCCTGATCATCTTAATTCGCATCACGGTATTGAACAAATTGTGGGAGGGAGTGAATTATTGGAGGAATTTTCCAGGCAGTACCATATTCCCATTCGCTCTTTTATCAATCGTGAAGATTTTGCGGATTATGCGAGTCCCTTTGAAGTTCCCCAAAGTCGTTTGTTATCGTGGAAATCCAATTTCCCTTCGAATGATTTGCAATGCATTACCCAATTGTTTTCAAAAGACGATCTACAAAGCGATCGAGCGTATGAACTCGCTGCGCATCCTGGCTATGTTGACTACGATTTACTTGAAATTTCTTCTTTGGCTATGGCTAGAACTTACGACGCTCATTTTTTTAGCCATCCAAAACTCAAAGCATGGATGGATCAAAATCATATTGAATGCATTACCTATAAAGATCTAAAATTAATTTAGCTTGAATACCTTGATCGCGCGGTTAAGAAGAAGGAACGTTATGAATGTTTTGATTGTAAATGGCAGTCCGCATCCAAATGGCAATACCGCCATCGGACTTCGTGAAGTGCAAAAAGTATTAGAAGAAAACGGAATTACAACTGAATGGTTGCAACTGGGAAATAAAGATGTACGTGGTTGCATTGCGTGCAACTATTGTAAAAAGCATGGGAAATGTGTTTTCAATGATGTAGTCAACGAAACAGCTCCTTTGTTTGAAAAAGCGGATGGCTTACTTGTAGGGACTCCAGTTTATTATGCTCAACCCAATGCAACGCTCACGGCCTATTTAACGAGACTTTTCTACTCCACTCCTTTTAGCAAGAAAATGAAAGTAGGAGCTGCAGTAGTGGCTTGTCGTCGTGGAGGAGCCTCCGCAACCTTTGATCAACTCAATAAGTTTTTTACGATTAGTCAAATGCCTGTGGTCTCTAGTCAATATTGGAACTCCTTGCATGGCATGATTCCTGGAGAAGTCGAACAGGATGAAGAAGGATTGCAAATCATGAGGACCTTAGGAAAAAATATGGTGTTTTTGATGAATGCCATCCAAGCTCAAAAAGAGGAGAACGGTCTACCAGAAATAGAAGCACCTATTTTTACGAATTTCATTCGTTAAACCTTTAAGGAAATCATATAGCATTCTCTTTTATGTTTCTTTGGATGGGTTTTACAATTGGAAAGAGGAGGCAGGACAAGCGACCCTAAAAGGTGAAAATAAGGGATTTGTTCCCTTTTCTTGTCAAAAGAATTATGCCAAAAATGTTTAAAACCAAACCTTATTACTCAGCTCGGCCTTGGGGCTATGAGCTTTGGACTCTCTCTACCCATTCCCATGGTCAATCTTTGGTATTGCCTGAAGAAGAACCATTAAAAAAATACTTAGGCCATTCTTTACCCATCTTAATTAAGATTATTAAGGCAGATGAACCCCTCTCTGTCCAAGTCCATCCTGGAGATAGTTATGCTCAAGAATATGAACAGGACAATGGAAAAACGGAATGTTGGTATATTTTAGATGCTAAACCTGGGGCTCAATTAATTGCTGGCCTTCAAAAAGGGCTTAACCGCAATAAGTTGGCTCAAATTATCGAAGGCGATCAGCTTGAAACGGTATTAAAAACCATTCCCGTCCAAGCTGGCGATATGATCTATATTCCACATGGGACTGTTCATGCCATTATGGGAGGCTTGAAACTCTTTGAAGTTCAACAGTCTTCCGATTCAACATATCGTATGTATGATTGGGGTCGGAAACGCGAAATGCACATTTCCAAAGCGTTGGATGTTATCAATTATTCTGGAAACAACGGTTCGGGAAAAATTGAAAACTTTACGAAATTGGAAACTCCTTTTTTCCGTGTGGAAAAAATTGAACTTCATCAAGGTCAACAAACCTTTACGGTTAAGGAAAACTTTCAAACTCTCAATACTTGCCATGGTCGGGGAACGGTAAGTACAGAAGATCAAACGCTTACCTTAGTGCCTGATCAAACCATCTATATTCCAAAAGGAACGACCTATACCATTCAAGGAACGGTTGAATTATTAAGAACATGGTAAAAAA
>CAYMGC010000121.1:0-3879 GCA_964389885.1 uncultured Erysipelotrichaceae bacterium
TAGTGTTCTTGAAGCGCATTGCTATTGATGGGCAAAATATAATTTTCAATAAATTTCGCTACCCCATCATTGCGATTGGAATCCGTGATGGCACAAGCGACTTGTTTGACTTCTTCTAATGCGTTGTTCATCGCCACTCCAAAGGTTCCTTTTAACATTTCGATGTCGTTGTTGTCATTGCCAAAGGAGACGACTTCCGCTAAATCCACTCCATACTTCTCAGCCGCTTTTTTGACTCCTTCGAGTTTAGAAAGGCTTGGATGAACAAATTCCAACAAAAAAGGTCCTGAACGAAAGACACGAGCAATGCCTTCAAGGCTTTCGCGCCGATCACTTTTTAGCCACCCTGTCACATTCCACGGCATGCCAAACGCCATCAGCTTAAGAGTAGGACGAATGAGTTGGTCTTTCTTTACCAAGTGAAACTCCAAACGATTGCGCTGAGCCATACGTCCAGAAATCGGTCCTCCAATCGTAGATAACATCTCATGGCCTTGATACTCGGCATAATGTAGACCAAAGCCTTTGCAAGCTTCAAAAATACGGGGAATGTCTTGGGGTTGTAACAAGAAATCTTCTTCAAAAGTGCCAGTAGCTGGATCCCAATACATTCCACCATTAAAGCCCAGCACGAAATCGACCTCTTGATCAAGGCCCCAAACCTTTAACATCGTTTCTAAAGCAACGGCTGAGCGTCCAGAACAGACCCCAAAAAGGACCCCACTTTGGCGTAAGGCCGCAATGGCTTTTTTAGTGCGTTCAGTCACTTTGGACGAACTATACAATAACGTTCCATCCAAATCACAGACGACCATTTTAATTGGATATTCTTGTTTCGGCATAGAGAGCTTCCTCCTATTACTACTTAGGACGGTGTTTTTTCAATGAGGACGAAAACACCAAATCTTTTCTTCCTTATATTTTATAAAAAACCATTTCCTTCTTTTTGAAGCCAAGATAGAGCTTGTTGAAAAAAGGGTTGAAAAGCACTAGGAATAGCAATGGATTCTTTAACTTCTTGTAGGGGTAAGAAATTGGATTGCCAAGGGGTGAGGACGACTTGACCTTGCATCGCCCATTCTTTATGGGAAAAAATATGGGTGTAAGGCTCCAAAGAGTGGCTTTTTAAGACCACTTGAGGCATCGTTTCATCAAATTCATACAATCCGGCTAACAATCCCTTTTTTGGCCGTTTTTTGACACGCATCCACCAAGTATTTTCATGCCAAGCGACTTGAATAATGACTTGCTTTTCTTCCACTTTACGTTTCGCTTTAGGCTTTTTTAAAGGCAAGCGCAAAGGATCGATTTGTTTGGTTCCAAGACAATCGGCTTGGAACGGGCAGCGTTCGCATTGCACTTTTTTAGGCTGACAAATCGTTGCCCCTAACTCCATGAGCGCTTGGGTAAAATCGGGCATATCTTGGGGAGCGGGAAAGTGTTGGTTTAAATAGTCTTCTAAGATTTGGCGCTCTTTTTTCGTCTCTAAAGGTTGTTCCAGCCACAAATAGCGGGCTAAAACGCGCACCACATTGCCATCAATAGCAGAAACTTGTTCTTGAAAAGCAATGGAAGCAATCGCTCCCGCTGTATAATCACCAATACCTGGTAGTTGAGAGAGTTGGGCTTTGGTGGTTGGCAATTGCCCACCATATTGTTCCACGCAAACCTGCGCAGCTTTTTGTAAGTTTTTCGCCCGCGAATAATACCCTAATCCTTGCCAGCTTTTTAAAAGATCATCTTCCTGAGCCTGAGCAAGTGCTTCGATGGTCGGATAGCGTTCCATAAAACGTTCAAAATAGACTAACATCGCTTCAATGCGGGTTTGTTGGGCCATAATTTCACTGACCCAAATGCGATAGGGTTCGCGGTCTTTCCGAAAGGGCAATTCGCGCTTTTGAGCACGATACCACTTTAAAAGGCGTTCTTGATTCATCCTTCCTATTATACAAACCTTGTCTATCTTCTTTGTAGACTTTTTACACCCAGCTTAGTAAAACAAAAAGGCCAAAATGGATTGCCATTTTGACCTCAACTTATTTTTAAACCAAATGAACCAACAAGAACTTGCAGTTTCCCGTAATATGGAAGGTATCGCTATCCGCACTCGCAAATAAAACAGAGCCTTCTTCACAATGCAAGGTTTCATCATCGGCATCGACTACCGCATTCCCGGATAAGAAGACGAGGAGTTTAAAGCTCTTATCATCGGTATTCATATCCAAACGACCATCCACTTGGAATAGATCCAATTCAAAGACATCGTTGCTACCAGCTAAGGCGCGTTCGGCTTGACCATCGGCTACCCAATCGCCTTTGTGGTAATCATCGCCACTTACTTTTTCATAAACGGAATCTTCGGATTCTCCAGAAACAGGAACTAAGGCTTCCACTTCTAAAATACGAGGTCCATTTTCAAAGGCATAAATCGTTCCAGGATCCACCACGAATAAATCGTCTTTATGGGCGGATGCTTTTTGTAGGCTGGATTTCCAACTGCCATCTTCAATGGCGGCTGCGAGTTCTTCTGGACTAAAAGAGCCTTTGGCGCCGAAATATAAGAAGGTTTCGGGAGCTGCTTCCATGACATACCAGAAGGATTCGTTTTTCTTGCTCGCATTGCTGTAAACGCTTTGGTTGGTATCCCCAAGGGATTTTACAGTAAAAGGAAGTACTTCGTATTTGGATGCATCGTTACCAAGCACTTGCCATCCTTCATCAGAGAGATATTGACGCAATGTTTTGCCCGCCCAAGATCCATTGACGATAATGCTGCCATGATCCGCGTTGTCGGAGAACAAATATTTGGCTTGTGCAGCCAAAGGAGCAGTGGTGTTGGCTAAGTCATCAACAGCTTGTGAAGCGGAAGCATTGATAACAGAAGCAGGCGCTAATTTTAAAATTGACATGATTTTCCTCCATCGGATTTTCCTTGAAGAGAAACAAGGATCTTCAAAACCAAGAAAAAAGTGTGGGGGCTTGGTCTTGAAAATTCGTTTGTTTATCACCTCTATTTTAGTCATTTGTAAGAATGAATCCACACTAAGCGCTTATCCAAAAAGAAAGTTATTTTATGAAAATTTCGCTCCTTCAACTTCTTATTGAAGAAAATTCCAATTTAAATTTAAAACATGTTTTACAAGGCCTTGAAAAAGCCTATGTGGATCAAGCTGACCTTGTGGTTTTACCTGAGCTTTGGAATGTCCCTTTTGTGTTGGATCAAATCAAAGCGCATCAGGAAGAATGGGCACCATTTGTGAGTGCTTTACAAAAAGCAGCTAAGCAATATGGATTTTGGATTGTAGGTGGGACTTTGCCTCGTCAAGAAAACGGAAAGCTTTTCAATTCCTGTCCGGTGATTAACGATCAAGGGCAACTCGTTGCGATTGTGGATAAATGTCATTTGCTTGAAGTCCATACGCCTCATCATGATTTTTATGAATGCGAAGTCTTTAGTCCAGGACAAGCTCTTACTCAAGTGGTAACACCTTGGGGAACAATGGGAATTTTAATTTGCTATGACAATCGATTTCCTGAAGCGGCTCGTTTAGTGTGTCAAGAAGCCAAATTTCTAATTGCTCCAGCTAACTTCAATGGAGCCATTAGTCCTGTTCAATGGAAACCTTTATTTCAAACTCGAGCGATGGAAAACGAAGTGTTTGTGGTCGCAATGAATCCAGCCAAAGCACAATACGGTTCGTTTCAAAGTTATGGTCATTCCCTTTTAATCCATCCGCAAGGAAAAATCTTAAAAGAGCTTGAAGAAAAGGCTGAAGTTGTTACAGTAGAAATCGATGTGGAAGAGGTTAACATCATTCGTAAACGCGCACCATTTTGGACTTTACGACGTCACGATCTTTATAGTTTAGAGGCGAATAA
>CAYMGC010000122.1:0-3870 GCA_964389885.1 uncultured Erysipelotrichaceae bacterium
TTCATAACTTGTTTTGAAACAGACTTTATTGGGTTCGAATATGGGGTAGACGTTGTAAAAGAATGTTGGCTAAATAAGCAATGCATAAACCGGAAAGCACGGATAAGGCGGTTAATACAGGAAGTACCGCTTGCAAGAAGTATTGCTGGTAAACCAAGCTAATGGCTAAAACTTGGCCTAAGGTATGACTCGCTGCTCCTGCTACACTGACTCCATAAATGGTAAAGAGGCCACTTTTTTTAGTAAGAGCCATGGCTAAACACGAAAGGGTACAGCCACTAATCGACAAGATAAAAGGAATGGAAAAAAGTGTTCCAGTAGCCAAAGAGGCTAAAAATACCCGCAAAAACGTCACGATCACCATGTCCTGAATGCCAAAAGCGTATAGCGCAAAAAGGCCTACGATGTTGGCTAGGCCAATTTTATAGCCAGGAATGATCATCACGATGGGAAAGAAAGATTCAATGAGTTGCATTAAAATGCCTGCAGCCACCAGCATAGCTAGAATGGTTATTTTTCTTAAGGTCATTGAATCATCACATCCTCTTCTTGTTCTTGCTGTGATTCAATCATGATAACCGTATCATTGGGCAAACATACAATAGGAACTGCCCCACTGCTCGTAAATCCTTGTTTGGAGCAATAGTGATAAGGAGAATTTTCTTGCGTAACGGCTACTTGGCCATCCTTGACCTCGATATTCACGGGACCAAGCGTTCCTTGCACACTGTATTGGCCACTTTCCTTTAAGTCTAAGCGCATTACTTCTTCGCCTTTCACTAAAACACTCGCATACGATCCAGCATTTTGATGAAGAAAAAGAGGAATGAGTAAAACCAACGACAAAATCCAAATGGCAACGATTAAAAATTTATCGGCTTTACTCATATCTAACCTCCTTTTACGATCACTCGAATGTGGCGAATGATGGCATTGCCAAAGCGATCACGAATTTTCATATCCACTTCATGCTCGCCTACCTCAGAAGTAAGGCTTGTTGGTCCTTCGTAGTAGACACCAGATAAATCAGTGGCCTCAAAGACCTCTTGCCAATCGATTTCAGATCCCCAAAGCACTTCAATGGAAGCAGGGGATTGTTGCAGGGTAGGAGGCTTGGTGTCTTTGACTTTCACTAAAAAGGGAATTTCCCGATTGCCTTGGCGAAGGATAAAGTCATATTCCCCCACACTTAAATACTCCAAGCCCGTTGAAACAAAGCGGTTATTAATAAGGCTGACTCTAGGACTCGTCGCTTCAACCAAAAGTTCGCCCATTTCAAAATCTTGAGGATTATTGAGATACAAATCGGGATTGGCATAGATGTCTTGGCCAAGTTCAAAGACAAATGTTTGGTTGGTCAGCTGCACCTTATGGCCGCAGCCACTTAAAAGCACGAGTAAAAAAAGTGAAAAAAAGCGTTTTAAAAAGAGCCGATCCCTTTTTAAAACGCTAGGAAAAAGGGAGTGGAAAAAGACTCCTTTTTTTCTTTTTTTAATCATCATTCGCTACACCGCGAAAGCGCTAAGTCTTTCATTCTAGCCATGCGATGCTTCATCCCCGATTTGGTAATGGTCTCTCCATATAACAAATACACCGCATCACAAAGCTCTAAAGTCGAAGCATCTGGGTTTTGTTTGCGTGCTTCCATCACATGACGAATTTTAATGGGAACTTCGCACTGGCTTTTTTCAATGGTTTCAATCCAAGCCAATTGCTCTTTAGCCGCTTTCATCGTTTTCATTTCGTTGGCTACTTCACAATTGTCTAAGCGCGTTAGTTGATTATAAAAATCACGTTGAATGCGCTGGTCTTCAAAATGAAAGAGCGATTGACTCGCCCCACAAAGGCGCAAAAAGTCAGCGATTTTATCTCCCGCTTTGGTATAAACCACATAATTGGCTTTACGTAAGGTGATCTTAGAAGGAATGTAGAAGCGCTCTAAGATTTTAACCGCCATAGTGGCTAGTTCTTGGGTAGGCAAAGTCATTTCCAAATGATAATTCGTGGTTTTGGGGTGATTGATGGACCCCGTGGCCAAAAAAAGCCCCTGAATAAAGGCCCGCGCATTTTTCTCCGAACGAATCAAAGCGTAAGGAGGCGTATTATAAAGCGACTGACTGCGCCAAATACCAAGGCTATGCAAAATCTCTTGAGCTTGGGAGGTAATGGTTAAGCGGTATTCGTTGTTTTTCTTAAGATTCATGCGCTTAAGAGAGGCAATTTGGACTTCAGCGTTGTATTCACTTTTTAAAAGACGAAACACTAATTTTGCAATGGAGGCGTTTTGCGTTTGAAACGTGATCCACGTATGGCCATTGTTCCAATTCAAACTTCCCCTCGCTAAAAACAAGGCGCATAAAAGCGCCTTGGCTTGGCCATCCGCAAAGGGAAGCATACTGATTTCTTGTTTCACATCACTTGAAAACGACATGGGCTTGATCCTTTTCCATTTCTGCTAAGACAATTTTCAAGCTCTCGGCAATCGCTTTGGAATCGTGACGAATGCGTCCTGTCTTATCCAAGATGGTTAAATCGTGTTCTAAAACTTTATACGTGTGATCGGTTTCGCGCATTTTGACTGGCTGACTGCCTTGGCGGGCATAGCGCGCTAAGGCTTCTTCATCAATGGGGGCTTTGTTAATGATGGCGTATTGAATGGGGTTTTTATAGGTGTGATATTCAATAGCGCGTACATGGTCTTCTAAGCTAAAGCCATCCGTTTCTCCAGGTTGGGTCATGGCGTTGCAAAAATACACTTTTGGGCAGGCGGTTTCGGCAATCGCCTCACGAATGCCTTTGACAATGACGTTTGGCAAAATGGAAGTATACAGCGAGCCAATGCCATAAACGATTAAATCCGCTTTAGAAATGGCTTCAATGGCTTTTTCATAGGCGCGAATATCGTCTTCATAAAACACTTTGGAGATGGAGTTATCGGTATTGGGAATGTTTTTTTCGCCCCGTACCAACGTGCCATCCTTCATCAACGCATATAAAATCGCATTGTCCAAAGTCGAGGGCAAAATGTTCCCATGCACATTTAAAACCCGCGAAATCGCTTGAACCGCTCCCATAAAGGAGCCCGTTAAATCCACCAAAGCTAAAAAGATCAAATTGCCCAGCTGATGGCCACCAATATCCTCGGAGCCACTAAAGCGATAGTTCATCAATTTGGCAAAGAGCGATTCGTCATCCTCATCCGCCATCGCACAAAGAACGTGGCGAATGTCGCCCATGGCGGGAATGTTATAGATCATTCGAATGCGACCCGTTGATCCTCCATCGTCCGCTACGGTAATAATGGCCGTTAAGTTTACATCTTCCATGTGCTTTAAACCACTCATCATCGCCGAAAGACCCGTTCCTCCACCAATTACAACAACATTTTTCATGCCTTAGCTCCTTTTGGGGCATCGCGATGAAAGCGGAAGGTTTTGTAGTCTTCTTTGTAGTGATCGTACAACCAGTTGCAAACCGATACCGAGCGATGCTGACCACCCGTGCAGCCAATCGCCACGATCATATGGTTTTTGTTTTGCGAGCGATAGGATTCAAAGACAAAATCCAAGTAATTTTTAAGACGGTCTACGTAGTCTCTTGTTTCCTGGCGATCCATCACATAGCGATACACCTTTTCATCATTGCCCGTTAATTGTTTGAGTTCAGGCTCATAAAAGGGATTGGGCAAAGAGCGCACATCAATGACAATGTCCGCATCCAAAGGTAAGCCATTTTTAAACCCAAAGGATTGAAATGTAATCGCAAATTCGGGTTCACTCGTATTTTTAAAGTAAGGCTTTAACGCATTCACTAGCGCTTGAGGGGTTAAACGCGTGGTATCGACATGAAGGGTATCCTTCATGTTTTCCT
>CAYMGC010000123.1:0-3835 GCA_964389885.1 uncultured Erysipelotrichaceae bacterium
TCAAGATATTGAATAAGATCAACTAATTTTTATAATTTTTGCGATAATTCACATAATTCGGGTTTTAGAAAGTTCTTTCATAAGAACACCCTTTATACTGAAACCACTTCCAAACAAAAAGAAAGGAGTTTTTATGAGTTCAAAGGAAAATGCAGTCGATCTTTCTGTAGTGGTTCCTCTAAGCGGTACCGTCGTAAAGATTGAAGACGTTCCAGATCCTATCTTTGCTGAAAAAATGATGGGTGATGGAGCAGCGGTTATTCCTGAAGATGGCAAAATTGTAGCCCCAGTAGATGGAACCCTTACCACGATTGCCCCTTCAGGCCATGCATTTGGTTATACCACAAAGGATGGTGTGGAAATTTTAGTCCATGTTGGTTTGGAAACAGTCGGATTAAATGGTGAACCATTCACAATTCATGCCAAACAAGGCGATACGGTGAAAAAAGGAGATGTCGTTGCTGAGGTTGATTTGGATTTTTTAAAATCTAAAAATATCAATCCGATTACTCCTGTTGTCGTTGTGGGCGGAGCCGCAGATGCCAAAATCGATGTGAAGGAAGGATCTGCAAAAGCTGGAAACGACACAATTCTCGATATTACCTTGCCATCTCAACAGGAAACCCAAATAGAAGTTACGTCTACTCCTGCTTCTTCCAAACCAGATCAACCCAAGGTAAATGCCAACGATGCGGCTGATTCGGGTAAGAAGAAACGGAAATTCAACATCAACTTTGACTTCCTCCAAAAATTTGGAAAAGTGTTAATGGTTGTTATTGCTGTTATGCCAGCGGCGGGATTAATGATTTCTCTAGGAAAGTTAATTGCCTTAGCTGGAGCAAGCGTTCCCTTTATCCTTACCGTGGGGGCGGTTATGGAAAACATTGGCTGGGCGATCATCAACAATTTAAACTTATTGTTTGCGATTGCAATTGGTGGCTCTTGGGCTAAGGAAAGAGCTGGTGGAGCTTTTGCAGCGGCCATTGCTTTTATCCTCATCAACAGCATCACTGGTCAAATCTTTGGGGTTACGGAAGCCATGCTTTCAGATCCAACGGCGGTTACCCATAACCTTTTAGGTCAACAAATTCCAGTAGATGGTTACTTTACCAGTGTGCTTGATGCGCCAGCTTTAAATATGGGTGTATTTGTTGGTATGATCGCCGGTTTCTTAGGAGCGATTGTCTATAATAAGTACTACAATTACCGCAAACTCCCAGATGCTCTTGCCTTCTTTAATGGAAAACGTTTTGTTCCACTTGTAGTCATTCTTTGGTCAACCATTGTAGCGGTTGTTCTTTCCTTTATTTGGCCAATTATCCAAGGCGGTATTAACGATTTTGGAATTTGGATTGCCAATTCTTCGGAAACTTCTCCAATTCTTGCACCATTTATTTATGGAACACTTGAACGCTTGTTACTCCCATTTGGTTTGCACCATATGCTGACCATTCCTATGAACTACACTTCCTTTGGTGGAACCTACACCATCGCGACGGGAGCTCAAGCGGGTACCTCTGTCTTTGGGCAAGATCCCCTTTGGTTGGCTTGGATCAACGACTTAATCAACTACAAAAATGCTGGCGATATGGCTAGCTATAACCATTTGCTTGAAACCGTTACTCCTGCTCGTTTTAAAGTGGGTCAAATGATTGGAGCGACGGGACTGTTGCTTGGTATTACTTTAGCGATGTATCGTTGTGTAGATCCTGACAAGAAAAAGAAATATAAGGGAATGTTTATTTCTTTGGCCCTTGCCGTTTTCCTAACTGGCGTTACCGAGCCATTAGAATTCATGTTCATGTTCTGCGCGGTACCACTTTACATTGTCTATGCTATTTTACAAGGAATTGCCTTTGCCTTAGCTGGTGTTTTCCACTTACGCTTACACTCCTTTGGAAACTTAGAGTTCTTAACTCGTATCCCAATGGCATTGAGTGCAGGTTTAGGTGGGGATTTAATCAACTTCGTGATTGGCACCATTGCTTTCTTCATTATTGGCTACTTTGTAGCGTATTTTATGATTCGTAAATTTAACTATGCTACTCCTGGTCGTCTTGGTAACTATCAATCCGATATGGATGATGATGCCGAAGGATCTAAGGATAGCACCAACAAAGCCAAAGATGGTGGCAATAGCCAACCTGAGCGCATTATTACTTTACTGGGTGGACGCGATAATATCGTTTTAGTCGATGCGTGCATGACTCGCTTACGTGTCACGGTTAAGGACCCTGATAAAGTAGCGGATGTAGATGCTTGGAAAAAAGAAGGGGCCATGGGTCTTGTCAAAAAAGACAATGGTATTCAAGCTGTCTATGGTCCAAAAGCGGATGTTTTAAAATCCGATATCAATGACCTTCTCTAAACTATGAGTAAATATTTAACCTTTAATACCCATTCACTAGAAGAAAGTGAGATGGCTAAAAAACAAAAGATCTTTGCCGATACTGTATCGGAAATTTTGCCAGATATCATTGCTTTACAAGAAGTCAATCAAACTCAAGCAGCTCCAGTAGTTACCGATATTCCAGATACCTTTATTCCTCTTAAAGAAGGAACCGTTTTTACCGCTGATAATCATGCTTTAGCGATTACTAAGCGGTTAGAAGAAAATGGGACGCCTTATTATTGGACATGGGCCCCTTTTAAAGTAGGCTATAGTAAGTACGATGAAGGTTTAGCACTCTACTCTCGCAAGCCAATTTTAGAAGTTCGTGAAATTCCCATTTCTAAAACACGTGATTATTCTAACTATCGTACACGTAGTTTACTTGGAATTAAAACGGAAGATGGTTGGTTTTATGCGGTTCATGTTAGTTGGTGGAAAGATCCAGAAGAACCCTTTGCTGAGCAATGGAAAGTGATCAAAGCCAAAACAGCGGATCAATCCGCAGTAACTTTGATGGGCGATTTCAATGGGGATGCCGATACCCGAGGGGAAACTTATGATTTGGTGGCCAGTGATGGTTGGCAAGATAGTTTCCAATTGGCTGATCAGCACGATGAAGGCTGGACAATTTTGGGGAATATTGATGGTTGGGATGGACAAGAAGTCATTCCTACACGTCGTATTGACCAAATTTGGTTTGATAAAAAGCGTCCAGTCGCTTCAAGTGAAGTGATTTTCAACGGCAAAAATCACCCTGTAATTTCTGATCATTTTGGTGTGCTTGTTGAAACCAAAGATTAAAAGAAATTAAAGGAGCCATAATCCTGATAGGATTACAGCTCCTTTTTTATTGGTCAAAAGATTACATTTCCTTGGTTTCTTGTTCTTCTTTTAAAGCCTCTACTGCCGCTTTTAACACTTCACCAATAGAAGAGCGAATAATTAAGTCTGCACGTCCATCATAAGGCGTTGCTTCTCGGTTAATTAAAACCACATATCGGCCCCGGAAATATTCCAACAAACCGGCTGCGGGATACACGACTAAACTTGTTCCCCCAACAATAAGACAATCGGCTTTTGCAATGGCTGCGATTGCTTGAGAGACGACATTTTGATCCAATCCTTCCTCATATAAAACGACATCTGGTTTGATGATCGCTCCATCTTTAAAACAGCGAGGAATACCGTCTTCATCCCGAGCCGCCATCGTTTCTTCCAGAGAATAGAACGTTCCACAGCGTGTACAATAGTTGCGCAAAACGGAGCCATGCAATTCTAAAACGTTTAATGATCCCGCTTTTTGATGTAAACCATCAATATTTTGAGTAATGACGGCCTTAAGTTTACCCATTTTTTCGAGTTCAACTAAAGCTTTATGGGCATCATTAGGGATGGCATCTTGGTAAATCATTTCGTTGAAGTAAAAGTTATAAAACTCCTTAG
>CAYMGC010000124.1:0-3812 GCA_964389885.1 uncultured Erysipelotrichaceae bacterium
TTGATGGAAGATGGCTTCGCATTGTCCAAAGCGAATCACCATCCCTTCTTTTAAACGCATTTTGCGAATTACCCGCTTTTCGTTAAGCCAAGTACAATTCGTCGATTTCAAATCTTGAACATACCAGCGTTCTTCTTGGCAAGTCAGCTTAGCATGCATGGAGGAAACGGAGGATTCTTTAAGTTGAATTTGGCAGCCTTGGGCTCGCCCTACAAACACTTCGGGTCCACATAAAACGTGTTGTTTTCCTTCAATCTCTAAAGAACAGGGGCTCACACATTGTTCTAAGACGACAGTTGCATTTTCCAAAGAGGGATGAAACCCTTGAAAAGAACTAGAATCCTCTTTTTCCTTTTCAGTCCAAGGGAAGGTTTCCTCACTTAGCCTAGCTTCTTCCCCTTTTATCCTTTCCCTAAAAAAGGAAAGGTCTTGTTCTTCCCTTTTCTCTACCACAGCGGCTTTTTCTAAAATAGATAAGGAGGAAGTGGATTCATCTTGGACTAAGGAAGGTGAATCACTTAAAGGAAAAGGAAAAAAATCCTTGGGCGTTGAGTTTTGGCTTTCTTGGTTGAAGAGTTCGATTGCACTTTGAGGCAGTGTATTTTCCCAATCTTTAGAAAATTCAATGCTTGGAGAAGATTGAAGCTTTTCACAATAAGAATTTTGATGCGAGTGGGAAGCCACCTCTTCGGGCAAAAAGATCGGTTTTTTAGCGCAATACGGTGGAATGGATTTGCGTTTACGAAAGAGAGATTTTTTAAAGCTTTCTTGATAGAGCCGTTCCAAAATAGGGCCTAAATTTTCAAAGCGTTCTTTCCCCGTGGCGCCTTTCCAAAGCAATCCGAGTAGATCTAAAGCATCACTTGGAAAAAGGTATAACAAACTATTTAAAAACCATTCAATATCTTCTTGTCGTTTCATCCAAGCTTCAAAAATGAGAGGCGCTCGACATAAGCGCCATTCATCTCCTTTTGAAGAAAGAAAAATGGCCTGAACATCTAAAATCACTGGTTGATTTTTCAAAGCCTGTCCTAAGCAGTGAAAAAGACTCGCTAAAAAACAGCAGGCTTCCAGTTTAGAAAATTGGCTATGCCTTAAAAAATAGTCGAGGCTTATCCAATCTCCTTTCTCATATTCCACAAAGCCTTGAGATTGGTTTTGTTTCGCACAATCCAAAAAGAGATCAATATTTTCTAGAGCGAAAACGGAAAGATCAAATTTATCGAGCTGCTCAATTTGAACGTGAAGGGTCGTTTGAGTACTCGAAAGACGATAGGCATCCTTCATAAACGTATTTCCTTTCTAGTGCCTTTCTTTCGTCGACAGTTTGTTATAGGCCAAAAACAAAAAAATCATCCATAAAAAAATTTTTTCGATTCGAAATTTATAGGTTTTATATGAAGAGTTTAAAAAAAGTTTCTCAAGGAAAAAAAGTTTCTTTCTGGCTCGGTATTTTCCTTACCCTGTTTTCGGTAAGTTTGTGTACTTGGATTCATCCTTTTCAAGAAAACCTAACGGGATTGGGATGGATTCAAGGGCATTTAATGTTAATGGCTCTATGGGCGGTGTGGGGATGTGGTCTAAATGCCTGGCTTTCATGGAATTTTTTTCGAAGGGAAGGCCAAGTACAAAAAGCCAAAAGAATGGTTCTAATTTGGTTTGGATTAATCCTTGGATGTTTCATTCCTTATCATGAGGGGCCAATTGCCTTTTTAGGAGATTTGCATTCCTTAATTTGTGTCATTTGCATTGTTTGGTGGAGTTTGGAATGGCTTTATGAGGGGATAGTTTATCCCTTTTCCTCTTTGGCAAAAACCACAAGTTTGAACCTTTTTTTGTGGTTTGGACTCGCCCTTCTTATTTGTGGACAAGCTGGAGGCATTTGTTGGGCTGGGGAAGCGATTTTTGTATGTGGTCAAGCTTGGAGCTTATGGAGAGTTCTCTATTAAACATACAAAAAAACCAGCTCTAGGCTGGTTTATCATCCTGATCGGAGTCATCCTCATCATCACTCTCCTCTTTAACTTGCACCGCAAAGGCAGAAAAGGGCAATAATAAAGTATGAGTGGAAAAATTTCCATCTTTATTATCAGGATCTTCCGTAATGATGGGAGCATTGGTTTCTTCGATTTTGGATAAATAATTTTTGGCGTTAGTTACAAAATAAAGTTTATTTCCATGATCCACTACATTTTGAAAATACAACCGCGCTACGGAGTAATCTCCTTGTACAAAGGAGATTAACGCAATGTAGTAATTACAGTCAGCTTTTTGTAAAGGTAACGTCGTATTATGCAACGATTTTAAGAAAAACTTTTTACATTCATTAAAATCTCCATTTAATAAATGAAGACGATTTTCAAGCGAAGCCACTTCCTCGGTTTGTACAATCATGTTCATCGTGTTGGCTTGCGTCTTCTCTTTTTGAATCGTTACAATGCATTGTTTAAGGCCCGCTTCATCTTTTAACAAGTAATCGATGTATCCCATTAAGGAGTTATAGGCCAATACATTGTTGAGATTGGGTTGAGGATATTGAATGAGTACATCTCGAGCTAAGATGGGTTCGTTGAGATAAATCAACGATTGAGCAAGCGCTCCACGATGTTTTAAGCGATAGTGATTTCCTTTTTGACTCAAATACAGCAAAGCCGAGATACAGGCTTCTGGATCACAATCAAACATCAATAAACGCGTGATTTGTAAGATGCAATTAGCACGAATTCGACTGATGTATCGAAAAGCCCATAAGCAAAATAAAATGAGCAATAAAGAAATCCAGAAGTTTTGTACTAAGAAAATGATACAAAACAAGGCAATTAAACCCAGCGTAGTGGTTACATCGGCTTTAAAGAACGTCCGCTTTACCTCAAGACCTAATGGTTTATAAGCTGGATTTAAGACATGATGTTTCAAGTACTCTTGCACAATTTGGTCATCGTTTTGAATGCCTGCAGCCGCCAATCGCTTTTTAATTTGAAAATGCAAGCTAATCCAGCCATATAACGTCACACAAAAGGTAATGGGTAAGGTTACCATACTGAATAAAGCCACATAAGCTGGTGTCCAAATCATAGCAAACACTAAGATTAAGGAGATCATCGGCGAAAAGGCACTTGCTGCCGAAACAATTACAAAGACATTTGCCATCATTGCTACGGAAGCTCCTGCCATACAATAGACAAGCGGAATGTTGTTGGCTAAGTAAGGATATATCTCAGGAGCCACCGCCTCTAAAGCGGGCAATAACTGATTGGTGGCAAGAAGTTCAAAAGCTAAAACGACTCCAATCAAAAAGGAAAAAAATAGAATGAGAAACTGGCTTCGACACCGGTATTTCCACATATAGGCAGAATCCTCTCTAAAACTTTTGGTTGGGTTACAAAAAACGAACAAGAGAAAAGAATTTATTCTTTTTCTTGGAAAAGATTAAAAAGAACTGTGTAAATCGCATTATACTCAATTTCTATCGCATGGTTGTCTGAAAAGCGGCTCCCATGATGTGAAATTATGGCAAAATCAGACGATTAAATCCACTACAATCCAATAATAAAGGATACCTAAAGTCTATTTCTATTCTCTCTTTAAAATTAAGGGCATCCTTTCCCAAATTTTTATAGCTTCTTTTAAAAACGCTTGAAAATTCAGACCTAAAGAAAAAAATTATGAATTCCATCTTCAGAACTTTTCATTTTAAAAGATAAAAAAATTTGACATTCATTTTCGAATTCGATATTCTATATGAGCGTTGAGAAACGGAGTCGTGTCCGAGCGGTTTAAGGTGCAGTCTTGGAAAGGCTGTGTAGGCGAAA
>CAYMGC010000125.1:0-3754 GCA_964389885.1 uncultured Erysipelotrichaceae bacterium
TTCCTCCATAGGGATAAAGGGTTCAATATTTTGAGTGTAACTGTTATATAACTTCATACTTTAATATAGGGAAAGCCCTTTTTTCTCCTTTCCATTTTCTAAAAGCTTAGCGTTTATCATCTCGCAATAAATCAGCAAATTGTTGCAACAAGGACTCATCGATTCCCTGTTTTTTTAAGCTTTCGAGGTAAGCTGCATCTAAATCGTCTACATCTTTGGTGAGATCATCTCGTTGCGTATCAGTAAGTCGTTGTTTAATAGCCATATTTGGCTCCTTTCTAGAACGTACCTTATTTCTAAATACGTCAAAAAAGTCAGTTTGATTCTTTCATTTTACGAAATTTTGAAAGGGACTCAACCAATCGCAGTTGTTTTTCCTTTTCTAAGGAAAAATAAAAAAAAGAAAGAAGGTCCGAAGACCTTCTTTGGAGTTTGGTTGCAATTAAGCAGCTTTTTCTTGGTCGAGTTCAGCAAAGTGTTTGATTGTACGAACCATTTGAGAAGTGTAGGAGTTTTCGTTGTCGTACCAGGAAACAACCTGAACAAGAGTATTGCCATCGCCAGTAGGAGTAGCCATTGTTTGAGTTGCATCAAACAAGGAACCATAAGTCATACCGATAACGTCAGAAGAAACGATTTCTTCAGTGTTGTAACCGAAGCTTTCGTTTTGAGCAGCAGCCATAGCAGCGTTTACTTGATCAGTAGTAACTTCGCCTTCTACTTCAGCAACAAGGATTGTTGTAGAACCTGTAGGAACAGGAACACGCTGAGCAGAACCGATCAATTTACCATTGAGTTCAGGAATAACTAAGCCGATCGCTTTAGCAGCACCAGTGGAGTTAGGAACAATGTTCACTGCAGCAGCGCGAGAACGACGTTTGTCACCTTTTCTTTGTGGGCCATCAAGAACCATTTGGTCACCAGTATAAGCATGAACAGTTGTCATGATACCGGATTTGATTGGAGCGAGTTCATTAAGAGCTTTAGCCATAGGAGCTAAGCAGTTTGTTGTGCAGGATGCAGCAGAAATAATTTTATCATCTGGAGTAATAACATCTTGGTTAACGTTGAATACTACAGTTGGAAGGTCATTTCCAGCAGGAGCGGAGATAACAACTTTTTTAGCACCAGCATCGATATGAGCTTGAGCTTTTGCTTTGGATGTATAGAAACCTGTGCATTCAAGAACAACGTCTACATCAAGATCGCCCCAAGGAAGTTTGGAAGCGTCTGCTTCTTTGTAGATTTTGATTTCTTTACCATCAACGATGATGGAGTCATCAGTAGATTCTACTTTGTCAGCAAGTTTGTAAGTTCCTTGAGTGGAGTCATACTTAAGCAAGTGGGCAAGCATTTCAGGTTTTGTCAAATCGTTGATAGCAACTACTTCGTAGTTAGGATCATCGAACATTTGACGGAAGGCAAGACGGCCAATACGACCAAAACCATTTAAAGCAACTTTTACTGTCATTGTCAGTAAATCCTCCTTTAATACAGTCCAATTATAGGGGAATCAGTAAGCGCTGTCAATCTGAAGCTATTTGCCAGTCTATCGCTTTTCCCATGAATTGAAACCGCTAAAAAGTCCAAAAGAAGCTCAAATTCACCATTCATTTTCTTTGGTGGGTATAAAACTGAACGGAAATAAAATCCGATTTTTCAAATAAGGGTTTGTGAATTTTGCTTGCTCTATGGAACTTCCTTACTATTTATTTTAAATCTCTTTTTCTTAAGTAAGGAATGATTTGCCTAGCTTCTAGAAAGCGATTTCATCAAGAAAAACATCTAGAAATTTCTATAAAAACGAACATAATTCATTGTTTCCTATCTTGTGAAGATTGACTTCATTGAAGAAGACGGCAAAGTAAGAATAGCCGTTTTTTCGCCTTCAAAGGCGAATGAAGCCTTTAAACCTTTAATTTTAAGGAAAGGAGAGTTTTATGAATCAACAAGCCATTCTCGAGTTGCTTGAAAAAGATGCTCGTCTTACCTCTCGCGATCTTGCTGATATTTTGCTTGAAGAGGAAGAGGATATATTTAATGAAGTCCGTCGGATGGAAGAAGAAAAAATTATTTGTGGCTACCATACCGTCATTAACTACAATAAAGTTTTAAAAAATGAAAAAATCATGGCTTTTATTGAAGTGGATGTTCGTCCTATGAAAGACAAGGGCTACGATTATACCGCAAGTTTAATTGCTAATTATCCTGAAGTCGATTCAATGTATCTCATCACTGGAGATAGCGATTTTATTTGTTTAGTAGAAGGTAAAACCATGTTTGAAGTGTGTCGTTTTGTCTCCGACAAAATTGCTTGTATTGAAGATGTACAAAGTACAAAAACGTTATTCGTACTCAAGCAATACAAGCAATCAGGCGTCCTCACGGGAGCTGGTCGTGAAGAAGCGAAAGAAGATCGATTGGTGGTGTCTTACTAATGTCTAAAAAGCCCATTAATTCAACCATTCAAGCTTTAAAGCCGAGTGGAATTCGTAAATATTTTGATTTGGCTAGCACTATGAAAGGAGTCATCTCTCTTGGAGTAGGAGAACCCGACTTCGATACGCCTTGGCATATTTCCCAAGCCGCTGTGGAATCCTTTCAAAAAGGATTAACTCACTATACTGCTAACCGTGGGTTGTTATCCTTGCGGCAAGAAATCGCTAAGTACTATAAGGATCACTATGGAGTAGAATACGATCCTGAAAAAGAAGTATTGGTGACTGTGGGTGGATCCGAAGCAGTCGATTTGTCGTTTCGAACTCTTCTTTCTCCTGGTGATGAAGTAATTGTTTTAGACCCAAATTATGTAGCCTATGAGCCTGCAATCTTAATGGCTGGGGCGAAACCAGTTTACATTCGGCTTTCTCAGGAAAATGACTTCAAATTGTTACCAGAAGATTTGAAAGCAGCTCTGAGCGAAAAAACGAAGGCCATTATGTTGAACTTTCCAAGCAATCCAACAGGTGGAGTAATGACCAAAGAGGACTACGAAAAAATCGTTCCTATTTTAGAAGAATCCGGAATTTATATCATTTCAGATGAAATTTATTCCGAACTTCTCTTTGAAGGCGAATTTTGTACTCCAGCTAGTTTTCCCTCTTTGCGTGATCAAACGCTTGTTATCAATGGTTTTTCCAAAGCCTATGCTATGACGGGATGGCGTCTTGGCTACTTACTCGCTCCCAAAGAATTGAGTTCTCAATTAACGAAAGTTCATCAATTTATCATCATGTCAGCTCCTACTGCGGGTCAGTATGCAGCGCTTGAAGCTTTAAAAAGTGGAGATGAAGATTGTGAACGAATGAAAAAGGAATACGAACGTCGTCGCAATTTGTTGTGTTCTCGTCTTAATGCAATGGGTTTGAAAACTAATATTCCTAAAGGAACCTTCTATGCATTTCCTAACATTACTTCCTCTGGTCTAACCTCAGATGAATTTTGCTTACAATTATTAGAAAGTCAAAAAATTGCAATTGTTCCTGGAACCGCTTTTGGTGATTCTGGAGAAGGCTTTGTTCGTATTTCATACGCTACTTCTATGGCTAATATCAAAGAAGCTTGCAACCGTATCGAAATTTTCTTAAAAGAATGCAAAGAAAAACAAGCTGCCAAAGAAATCGCCCAAAATTTAATCCAAGAAGTAAAACAGGATTACGAAGCGTCAGCTCTTGTGAAAGAATTTGTTCAGGAGCTAGCTCAAGTAGAGGAAGCTTTATCCGAAGGATTACAATTTAAATAAATCTCTTGTAAC
>CAYMGC010000126.1:0-3736 GCA_964389885.1 uncultured Erysipelotrichaceae bacterium
CCTTTAGCCAAATTGCCCACGGCCCCTATTTTGCATACTGCTGTGATTGCCCCAAATGAAATGAAGGACAATGTAGCCAAGGCAGCTCAGGAGATTTTTGGATGATCACCGTTCAAGTGCCCGCCACAAGTGCCAATTGTTCGATCGGTTTTGACTTTTTAGGCCTCGCTCTAAATTGGACCTCTCATATTTCCTTTGAATTGGCCGAATCGTTTTCCATTACGGGCTGTCCAGAGGCGTATCAAGGAGTGGATAATTTAGTGTATCAATCCTTTGTGGCCACTTGTAAGCGAGCAAACGTAGCGGTCCCTGCCCTTCATATCCATATCGATTCGGATATTCCGTTTGCCCGCGGACTTGGCTCTTCTTCGCAATGCATTGCGGCGGGAATTTGTGGCGCCGATGCGCTTTTAAAACTTGCGCTTTCTAACGAAGAAAAACTCGATATTGCGGTGGAAATAGAAGGACACCCCGATAATGTGGCCCCCGCCCTGTTTGGTGGCTTATGCGCTTGTGTAGCCGATCAACAAGATCGCTTGGTTCAAGTCAAACTTGCAGCCAACGATTGGAAAGCCTTATTAGTGATTCCCCAAACGGAAATTGCGACCAAAGAGGCCCGTCGCGTCCTCCCTGCTACTCTTCCCTTAAAAGATGCTGCTTTACAAGCAGGGCGTTCCTTTCTCTTTTCCTATGCTTGGCAACAAAAAGACGAAAGACTTCTTTATCAAGTGTGCGTCGATAAAATCCATGAACCCTATCGGGCGAAACTCATTGATCAATATCCAAAGCTAAAAGCGTTAGCCGATCAATACCGAGTTCCCTTTTGGATTTCCGGATCGGGATCCACGATGGCCTTTGTCAGCCAACGAGAAGACGTTCTTAAAGAGTTAAAAAGCCAAATTGCCACTTTGTGGCCAACCATTGGCCTCAGACTGGCTCAAGTAAGTGATACTGGCGCGGAGGTTCTCTAAATGGACAAGTATTATCTTGTAAACTCCAATATTTTGCCTAGTGTCATTGAAAAAGTAGTCGAAGCGCAAACGCTTTTAAAGTCGGGTAAAGTGCGTCGCATTTGTGAAGCGGTAAAAATCGTGGGCATTTCTCGGGGAACATTTTACAAGTACAAAGACAGTGTCTTTCCTTTCGATCCGGATAATGCGATGCGAAAAGCCATTATTACCTTAATCATTCAAGATGAAAAAGGGGTATTGTCGATGATCCTTACCCGCATTGCTCAACTTAACTGCAATGTGATTGCCATTAACCAAACCATTCCCATCAATACGGTTTCCAATGTGGTGTTGACGCTTGATATTACCGAACTACCCAGCAGTGCCGAAGACTTAGTGGCCTTATTGCGGCAGCTTGATTATGTCAGTCATGCCGATTTAGTGAGTGTTGAGTAGCGATCATGACTCAGATTGTTAGAAACATCGAGGATTTTACGCAGACAGCTTTAAAAGAAAAGTCTTTGGCTGAACACTTTGATTTTTTTCTCTTTCAATCTGTGCCACCAAAAAGCACTCCATCCAATTTTGGCCCTAAATCTCATGGCATCAAAAGTCGGTTTTTAGGGCCACTTTCTTTTTTCTTTGGTTTGTTTTTGATAGTGGCGCTTCTTCTTTCAAGTGTGGAAGGGGTGGTATTTAATAAAACGTTTTATCAAAATTTATACACCAAGTTGGATTGGGCTAACCAAATTCAAGTGAGTCAAGCAGACTTAGAACACTCCATTTTTATGATGGTCGATTACGTTCAAGAAAAACGGGATGATTTAGAAGGCGAAATTGTGTGGAAGGGGAAAACGCAATCCACTTTTAATTCTAAAGAAATTCGTCATATGAAAGATGTTCGCGATCTTTGGCTTAAAGCGCGAAACGTAATGTATTTTTCTTGGATAGCTGCGCTTGTTTGTGGCCTGTTTGTGATCGCTTTATGCTCCAAGCAAAGTGTGATCTGGCTTTTCGAGGGCCTTAAAGCCAGTTTGTCTTTTTTCTTCATCGTCCTGATGCTTTTTGGTTTTTGGTGGATTGTTGACTTTACTGGCTTTTGGACTTGGTTTCACACCATCGTATTTCCAGGAAATCAAGATTGGCTTTTAAATCCGGCCACTGATTTTATGATCGTGATTTGTCCAGAAGAGATGTTTTCCACCATGATTTTCCAAATTGCTTTGCGTTTGATTCTGCGTCTTGGTCTAGTCTTTTTAGGATTTTATGGATTGAAATGGTGGATGGAAAAGTCTTCCCACAAACTACAAAAGAAAGCAGGAGAAGAATGAAACCTATTATTTTGGCTAGCCAATCCCCCAGACGAAAAGAACTTCTTGGCCAATTGATCGGCCCTCAAGCGTTTCAATGCATTCCTTCTCATAGTGAAGAGCAATTTTCTTCTGGCGATTTGGATCTAGCCTTGTTAAACGTAGCGAAAGCCAAAGGATTAGAAGTCTATGGAAAACACCCTGAGGCTTTGGTTTTGAGTGCAGATACAATCGTTGTGGATAAAGGGGATATTTTAGGAAAGCCTAAATCCAAACAAGAAGCCTTTGCCACACTCAAACGGTTATCCAATCGCGAACATTTAGTCAAAACAGGCTTAGTGTTGTTAGGGGGAAATCAGCCCCGAGAAGAAGTGGTGACCACCAAAGTTCATTTTCGTCCTTTAAGCGATGAAGAAATTCAAGCTTATGTAGAAGAAGGCAGTTGCTTGGATAAAGCGGGGAGCTATGGAATTCAAGATACCAACTTTGTCGATGCCTTAGAGGGATCGTATTCCAATGTCGTTGGACTTCCTCTTTATCAAGTAGCTACGTGGTTGGATCAAGAAAAGATTCCTCTTCTTTGTCATCCTTCTTTAGAAATGTAAAAAAGATCAGACCTACGCCTTTTAGCGTAAAGGTCTGATCTTTTTTTATTTGTTCTGCTCAATTTGTTTTTTATAGGCGATCAATCCCATCGCTAAAATCCAAATATAAGCTATAGTTTTAGGAATCATTAACATTCCGACAAGTGGATATTGACTCGACCACAATACAACAGGAATATAAAAGCCAAAACTCAATAAAATGGCCAGCCACATCCAACGAAATGGTCGATCTTGGGTCTGGGTAGCTTTTTGATAATAAATCCAAATCATGATGCCCCCTAAAATAACAAAGGGAATATTGCGATAAATGCCCCAAGAAAGAGAAGAATGGAGCGCCAACCAATCGTTTTGAGGGAAGAGACAAAGCGCAATCCGTACAGCTGCCAATCCCCAAATCCAATAGCTTAACGTTTGATCATTGCGCACATGATAGCGTTGCCGCCAAACAGCATACAACAAGACATAAAAGAGGGTCATAGTAATAGATGTGATCAATTTCCCTATTCCTAGTGCTTGTGGATAAAGGGCGAGTCCCCCATTCCATAAGGCATACATTCGAGGAATTAAATGGGTGGAATCCCCCAGACCTAAAACAATCGCCATATATCCAAAAAGTTTATATTGATGTAAAGCGGGATTAGAACCACTTTTGATCACCAAATAGAGGCCAACCCCTATGGCAAAAAGTAGATACGGAATTTCGAAAAGAGTTTCACCGATTGCTTGCATAAAATCTCCTTAAAATGAATATTTTTGTCGAAACCTACTTCTTCAATTTCCTGATTGGAGAAGTTGAGTGTTTCCTACAATATTATTTATAGAATGATTTCTTTTCTAAAGAGAGAAAGAAGCTCATTCTTTATATAAGCCT
>CAYMGC010000127.1:0-3717 GCA_964389885.1 uncultured Erysipelotrichaceae bacterium
TAGAAACAGCGAGGTTATCTCAAAGACCGGTCCACAAGAAAAAAAGAACAGAAGCGAGTTGCAATTCTGTTCTGAGTTTCTGTGCCAGCCATGGCAGACCTTTTAAAGGGAAACAATCCAGCTTACAAGTCCAGAAGCGGCAAGTTCGCACAGAAAGAAATAGACACCAAACAAAAACGTAAAGATTAACACCAAACCAGAACTTTGCATTAAGCCTTTAAAAGAAGGCCAGCGCACTTTTTTCAGTTCAGCGAAAATTGCTTTAGGAGAAAATGTTGGCATCTCAAGCAAATTTGTATCTTCCATACATTCTTTCCAGTGGCCTAGGAAAAGTCTAAAGTTTGTCCCTTTACAGGCCACTCTTTTCCTTTTCTACTTGGATTCCTTATGCAAAGTATGCTTGTTGCACTTCGGGCAAAACTTTTTGATTTCAAGTCTTCCGATCTGGTTTTTCTTATTCTTTTCGGTGACGTAATTTCGTGAAAAACATTCGGTGCAGACCAAAGTTACTTTATCAGCCATTTTAAGGCCCCCTTTGCAAGAAAGAAGTATAACATTTCCCCTTGTTGGTTTCAATCATCCCACCAAATCGATTTTGTCCTTCTTCCCTATATCTATTCTTAAACTAAAGCACCGCCTTCTTATTTAAAGAGGCATAAATGTGCATCGCTTTTTGTTGGGCGCGACGTACTTTACTAGGATTAGTATTTAAAATTTTAGCGATCAGCACTTGCGAATACCCTTGGCGTAAAAGTTCTAAGGATTTGCGTTCGATCTCGTCTAAATGGGAAGACAATTGGTCTAAGACCTGATCACACGTAATTTTAGTGATCCAATTTCCTTCTTCTTGAGAAGGTCGATAGGCACTTGTCTCTTCGACCAATAAGATCTTCCCCTCTTTATCCAAGCTTTCATAAGGACAAATAGCAGAAGAAGGAATGGATTTTTTAGCCTGACTAGCCCGCAAAATTTCACAAGAACGATGACGTAAGAAGGTGACAAAAAGCGAAAAGAAGGCCACACTTAAATCTTCCCGATAGCGATTGATCGCTCGCTCCAAACAAATCATCGCTTCACTTTTCCAATCTTCAATCTCAATAAGCCAAGCACAGTTTTTGTGAATCAAATGAATGATCGGTAGGGATTGCTCATAGAGTAGATCAAAAGCTTCTTCATCTTGTTGATGAATCAAATACAGCAGCTCATTAACGTTCCAATTATCCCGCTTGGACATTCCCATTCCCCTGATTGGCTTCTTCACGTTTAGCTTGAATTTCGTATAATAAAATGCCTGCCGCTACAGAGGCATTGAGAGATTGAACATCTCCATGCATAGGAATATGCACTTTAAAATCGCAGGCTTCTTTAACGCTTTTGGACATCCCTTTTCCTTCATTGCCAATGACCAACACCAATTTTCGATCGTAAAGCCCCTTTCGATAATCAAGAGAGGTTTCATCAAAATCACTGCCTGCTACCCAATAGCCATGCTCTTTTAACTTTTTAAGAGCTTGGGCCATACTGGATACACTCGCTACAGGGACCGAATAAGCGGCTCCAGCGGAAGTTTTCACGGCAGCGGGTGTGAGTCCTGCTCCTTTATGACGACATAAAATGACCCCACTTGCTCCTGCAGCATCTGCCGAGCGTAAAATGGCTCCAACATTATGTGGATCTTGAATTTCATCCAAAGCCACTAACAAAGCTTGTTGACCGGTTTGAGTTTCTTGCCTTTCTGCTTTTTCGATGAGTTCTTCTAAGTTCAAGGTTGGCATATCTTTGACACGTGCTGCAATGCCTTGATGAACTCCTCGATCGGTTAATTTATCCATTTCCTTTTTAGATACGGTTTTTAAACGAATGGATTTTGGCAAGGAGGAGAGAATCTTTTGAATACGTCCATCTACCGCTCCATTTTGGACATAGAGTTCTACAATTTCTTGGGGATTTTCCTGCAATGTCTCAAAGACATTTTTTCCATAAACGATCATAGTTGATCTCCAATCTCCATACACAATTCCAAGAGAAATTCCATACGCTCTTCGTGATGGTATAAATACAAATATCCAAACAAAGCTTCAAGCGCGGTAGCTTTTAAATAAGTCTTTAAATCCGCATTTTTAGCTGGACTTTTGACGTGAGCATTGCGGCCGCGACGAACGATTTCCAGTTCATCTTCGTTTAAGATGTTTTGTTCAAGTAAAGAATCCAAAACTTTCGCTTGGCCAACCGCACTGCAACGCTTGGCAGCTTGTTTTTGTAAGATATCGGCCCTGCGTGCTCCTCGATCTAAAATGCGCTTACGTACTTTGGTGGTATAAAGCGCATCCCCCATCCAAGCTAGGGTGACGGGATTTTCCATAACAATTTCCATATTAGATCAAACCTATTTTCATTAATTGAGCGCGGCAAGCATCAGCTGTTTCAAAATCTTTGGCTTTTGCGGCGGCTTTCCACTTTCGGTAAAGATCAAGTTGGTCTTGACTAGGAATAGAAAGTGAGAGTTCAACTCCTAAAACATGAAGCATACTTGTAATCGAGCTATAGAGCGCTTGAATTTTAGGATAATCAAGTTCACGCTTGCGAAGGGCTTGATTAAGTTCCTTAATGGCTGCTTGTAAAGCGCTAATCGCATTTGGAGTATTGAGATCATCCTCCATAGCGTCCATAAAAGCTTTCCAAGAAGCCTCATCTTTTTCCATTTCGGGATAATATTGATCGGCTAAGCACAATTGAAGCAAGGCTTGACGCAATGGTTTTTCAATTTTGGACAATTCTTTTTGAGCGTTTTCTAAAACCGTTTGAGAAATGGTTAAAGGGGCACGATAATGTGTGGAAATCATCATCCACCGACAAGCAGGTCCTCCATAAGTCTCAATGAGATCTTTAGCCTGCATGACATTGCCTAAAGACTTCGACATTTTAACTTTATCTTGTCCAACATTAATCATCCCATTGTGGACCCATGTGTTGGCTAATTTAGTCTGATTGCTCATACGAGCTTGGGCTACTTCGTTTTCATGATGGGGAAATTTTAAATCCAATCCCCCCCCATGAATATCAATGGCTGGTTTTTGAAAGACATCTTGAATCATGACTACACATTCTGTATGCCAGCCAGGACGCCCTTTTCCCCATGGGGAATCCCATTGAATTCCTTTGTCGGTTTGTTTCCAAAGAGTAAAATCCAATGGATTTTCCTTTTTTTCATTTTCATCAATACGTGCTCCGACTTGTAAATCTTCTAATCGTTGATGAGAAAGTTCTCCATAATTGGGATCGGCATTGACGCGGAAGTACACATCGTTGTCTTTAACATAAGCCGCTCCTTTTTGGACTAAATCATCAATAAACGAAATAATGTGATCCATGGTTTCCGTCACCCGAGGAGTATAATCAGGATTCTTAGCTCCAAGGGCTTGACGGACTTCTTGGTATGAGCGAATATAGCGATCCGTAATCTCTTTTTCAGTGGTATTTTCCTCAATGGCTTTGGCAATAATTTTATCGTCCACATCGGTATAGTTGGAGGCATATGTTACATCATAGCCAAGCGCCTCTAATGTTTTATATAAGGTATCAAAAACGACAATCGGTCGAGCATTGCCAATATGCGGATCGTTATACACCGTGGGTCCACATACATACATGGAGACTTTTCCTTCCTCCATAGGGATAAAGGGTTCAATATTTTGAGTGTAACTGTTATATAACTTC
>CAYMGC010000128.1:0-3649 GCA_964389885.1 uncultured Erysipelotrichaceae bacterium
TAAATAAGGGGAATCAACAAAATCAACTTTCGCAAGCACGCCAAGAACACCGAGGTTTTGGCGTTGCCAAGGGCTACGAAGGTTTGTTGACAGGCAATTTGGATGCCAATAAAGCCACAGCCAAAAATAAAAATGCGTAAACTCCAACTGGTATAGTCAATCAATTCGGGATTGGAAGTAAAAAGCTGCGCAAAGACTTGAGGTAAGCATTCGCAAGCCGCCCAAAAGCCCCAAGCAAAGATCAAACAGGATCCCAACAAAATTTTAAAGGTCTTTAAAATGCGATCCATTTTTCCAGCGCCTAGATTGTAGGACAAAATGGGTTGTGCTCCTTGTGTCAGACCACTTAAAGGCAATGTGGCCAAAATTGATTAACCGAATTTAAAATTGTCATGGACCCCACTGCTAAATCGCCCCCATAAGCCAAAAGAGAAGAGTTAAAACAAACGATCAAAAGGCTATCGGTAATTTGCATCACAAAGGGCGAAAAGCCAAGGGCTAAGCAGGGAGCTAAAATTTTAACGTCTAAACGGAAATCTTTTCTTTGAATATGCAAATAGGAATGCTTGGAAAATAAAAACCAAAGCACAAAGGTCGCCGAAATTCCTTGAGAAATAATGGTGGCTAAAGCGGCCCCTTTGACCCCCATGCCAAAGGTAAAAATAAAAATGGGATCTAAAACAATGTTAAAAAGAGCGCCAATCACCACGGTAGCCATTCCCCATAAAGCATAGCCTTGACTATTAATAAAAGCGTTTAAGCCTAAGGCGATTTGAACAAAAAGAGTTCCTAACCCATAAATGCGAATATAATCCCAAGCGTAAGGAAAGGTTAATTCACTTGCGCCAAACCAATTTAAAAGAGTAGGTCCTAAAAACTCAATGATTAAAGTTAAAATCACAGCGGTTAAGACCAACAAACAGGCGGAATTGGATAAAATTTTTTCGGCCATGGCTTTATCTTGGCGACCTAAAAAAATCGAAGCTCTAGGAGCCGATCCCATACAGACTAAAGCCGAAAAAGCCGAGACAGCCGTAATCAAAGGAATCGTAACCCCTACACCCGTTAAGGCTATCGTTCCCGTTTCTGGGATATGGCCAATGTACATTCGGTCGACAATGTTATAAAGAACGTTAATAATTTGCGCCACAATACAGGGTAAAGCCAATCGAAATAATAGGCGACCAATAGGGGCCGTGCCAAGATCAGGTTGGGTAGTGTTGGAAGCCTTTAAAGCCATACTTTTTTTCCTTTCTAGATCAAGAGGGCTGAGAAACAGAAAAAACTTACCTTCAAAGCCATACACGCTTTGGCCTTGGAATCTCAAAATCCTACTTGCATTATCTTAGAAAAGAAAATTCTTATCAACGAAAAGCAGGATTCCATTTTAGCCAAAATTGATGCTAATTAAGGAAATTTAAGATCACTTTTGCCCATTTTTTTGAAGTCTAAATAAGAAACCACTTGCATTTTTTAAAAATGCACGGTGAATTTCTATTCCTTTTCCTTGAGAATACAAAAGAAAAAAGGTGCAAACAAAAGTCGAAACTTCTGTTTACACCTTGCTTCTTTTTTTTAGTTACTCTGCTTTTTCAGCCAGCTTTTGATTCGTAGCAATTAATTTAGGCAACTGCTTTTTTAAATAGAAATAAAACATAATTCCCGCTGTTAGGCCAGCTGTCGTATCCGCGATGGGTTCGGCTAAGAAGATGGCTAAAACTTTATCGGGTAAAAACATTGGCAAAATATAAATCAAAGGAATCAATAAAATAATTTTTCGGAAACAAGCTAAGAAAAACGAAGTGGGGGCATTGCCAAGCGCAATAAACGTCTGTTGACAAGCGATTTGGATTCCCATAAAGCCACAGCCAAAAATAAAAATACGCAAACTCCAACTCGTATACGAAATTAATTCTGGATTTGAAGTAAACAGTTCGGCAAAGAATTGAGGAACCAATTGACAAACGGCCCAAAATGACCACGCAAATACAATGGAGGAGATGAGAAGCAATTTAAACGTTTTTAAAATGCGATCCATTTTTCCCGCTCCCAAGTTATAGGACAAAATCGGTTGAGCCCCTTGGGAAAACCCTTGTAAAGGCAAAAGAACAAGCTGATTGACGGAACTTAAGATGGTCATGGACCCCACAGCCAAATCGCCTCCATACACCAAAAGCGACGAGTTAAAACAAATGATCAGCACACTTTCCGTAAATTGCATAATAAAGGGCGACAATCCAAGGGCTAAACACGGACCAAGCACTTTGAAATCCAAACCAAAGTCCTTTTTTTGAATGTGCAAATACGAATGTTTGGAAAACAAAAACCATAGCACAAAGGCGGCCGAAATGGCTTGGGACACCACCGAGGATAAGGCCGCGCCTTGAACACCCATGCCAAAGGTAAAGATTAAAATGGGATCTAAAACAATGTTCAAAACGGCCCCAATCACCACCGTAGCCATACCCCACATCGCATAACCTTGGCTGTTGATAAAAGCATTCAATCCAATGGAGATGAGAACGAAAATAGTTCCATATCCATAAATACGCAAGTATTCCCAAGCAAAGGGGAAGGTATCGGGACTCGCTCCAAACCAAGTTAAAAATGTTGGGCCAAAACATTCCAATACAATTGTTAAGATCACAGACGTTACGACGGATAAGCAGGCGGCATTCGATAAAATCTTTTCCGCCATCTCTTTATCTTGACGCCCTAAAAAAATTGAAGCTCTAGGGGCCGCCCCCATACATATCAAGGAAGAAAAAGAAAACATCGCCATAATAATGGGTAACGTAACGCCTACCCCTGTTAAGGCAAGTGTTCCAGTTTCAGGAATGTGTCCAATATACATTCGATCGACAATATTATAAAGGACGTTGATGAGCTGAGCTACAACGGATGGAAGCGTCAATTTAAACAAAAGACGGCCAATGGGTTCATTTCCAAGATCCGGTTGCGTGGTGGTTTTTGAACTTTTTAAAGTCATAATTCTCCTTTCACGATCTATCTTGGTTTTAAAGAATCTTTTAGAAAAGGTGAAACACTCTTTAAAACCTTTCTTTTCTCGCTCGCTTTTTATCTTACCTTGTTGCCCCTTTTTTTTTGAAATATTTTATGAAAAGGTAGAAAATCTATTTTTACTTGAGTTCTTACGCAAATTTTGTGAGTCGGTTGATAAATTAATCTTGAAAGGATAAGGCTAAAAATGAGAAATATTCTTCTTTAATTGGATCTTCGCTTCTCATGATTTTATTCCTCAAAATCCCTTACCTTTTCTTTTTAAGTCTATAGGTAAAGTATTTTTCCCTTTAAAAGATAGACTAAAAATCTTGGTTTTAAAATCGATTATTAGAGGAAGAAGGATTAAATGACAAATTATTTAAGATATCTTTTTAAGATTAAAACTAACCTCATCCACAAAATGGCGTAAGAACCTTTACTTGAGAGTCGAAAATTGGATCCTTAACAGGTGCTTAAAAAAAGACTCATTGGACTTTTGAAGTGGAGTACCCTTTCTCCTAAATCTTCTTGTTATGACCAGCTCTAAAAATTCTTTAAGCAGGCTAAATAGTGTAGTTTCCTAAAAACTACTTAAATTCAAAAATTTTAACTCTCAAGCTCAAGATTATATTCACAATAATTAGAA
>CAYMGC010000129.1:0-3632 GCA_964389885.1 uncultured Erysipelotrichaceae bacterium
AACGGCCTTTTTCGACGATTGAAGAAATGAATCAAGCCATGATTCAGGCTTGGAACGAAAAAGTACGTCCAAATGATGAAGTTGTTATTCTTGGCGACTTTTCTTGGGGCAGTGCTGAAGAAACGATGGAACTCTTAAAGACGTTGCATGGGAAAAAATACCTCATTCGAGGCAACCATGACTTATATTTAAAAGATAAAAAATTTGATCTTTCTCTTTTTGGTTGGGTAAAAGACTATGCCGAACTTCGAGACAACAAACGAAAAGTGATTTTAAGCCATTATCCAATCGTTTGTTACAATGGACAATATCGTGTGGATGAGGAAGGAAAGGCGAAAACTTGGATGTTGTATGGTCACGTTCACAATACCCAAGATCAGCAATTTCTCGATGCCTATTGCGATATGGTTTCCAAGCAATACCATAAACGTATTTTTACCAATGAATTAACTACCATTCCTATTCAAATGATCAATTGTTTTTGTGTGCGCAGTCACTACACGCCTCTAACCTTAGATGAGTGGATTGCTTTGGAACAAAAACGAAAATCAAGACTTTCCTCTAAAAATTCCTTTGTCCCTTCTATTCCTCGAATCTCGAAACCGAAAAGAAGATCAAAAAAATCCAAAATAAAAAGCTTCAGTTCAAACAATTAAACTGAAGCTTTTTTAGTGCGCTATTTAATGGGAGGAATTATTTTCACGCGTACGTGAATTGCGACCATGAAAATAACGAAGAATTTCGCTAAAAACAGATTTAGAATAATAATGGTCGGGTTCAGAAATACGATCATAGACTAAATTTAGAAGCGTTTCAAATTTAAGTTCTTCCATTTGGTCAATCGTAGCTTCACTGATCCATAAATCACGCCGTAAATTGGTAGAGACAATGGTGGCTTTTAAAACGACCTGTTTTCCATCTACATCCTCTACCGTTAAATCAATGGGACCATTTTCTGGTTTTAGTGCATCACGATCCCAGATGATTTCCATTTCATATTCACTTAAACCACAAATTACTCCTGTATACGTTTTATCCTCTTGCTGGCCTTCAATATAAATCGCTGCTTTTCGTAAAGTGGTCATCGATTTAGAATGGCGGCCAAACATAAAAAGTAAACTCATCGTAGCGAGCATTTGATTATACAGAAGCCAGAAAAATGTGACAGCGTCTGTGTATTGATGTAAAACCAGAAAACTATATAAAACCCGTAAAATAGCTAAGATGTTTAAAGTAAAAAGAAGGGCAAAAGGCCAAGTGTATTTCCAGGCAAATCCCGAATCGTTTTCGGCATCTTTATCCGTTACCTTAAACGTTTTCAATTCGAGTCCAAAAAGTTCCAGTACAATTGGTCCCACTAAAAAAGGAAAAAGAATGGAATCATAAATATTGGTCCAACGTGAAGTGCGAATTTGGTTGGAAAGATAGCCAATCGCTAAGGCATTGGTAATAAACAATAGCAACCAAAAGCCGACCGCAGCTAAAAGGGAGGTATCCACGACTCGAATGCGAAAGAGTCCAGCTAAAATGGGCACCACAAAGTAAATCAAACGCGTCACTGGAGAAAGCCAATAGGAAATAGAAGACCAATAGTTAAGCTTTTGAGCCATAGAATAGTTCCGTTTCCAAAAGAAGGGAATATTGTGAAACACGTTAATGCATCCTCTTCCCCAACGAATGCGTTGTTGAATAAGAGAAGGCAAATCGGTAGGAGAAAGACCAGAAGCTAAAGGTTCCCCTGTGCCTAAGGCTACAAATCCATTGCCTTCAATCAAAAGACCCGTGGCAAAGTCTTCCGTAATGGCTTTGGTGTAAAATCCGCCTACTTTTTCAAGCGCTTTGCGGGCAATAATGGTATTGCTTCCTCCATAAATCACAGAATTAAACTGAGTTTTGGCTACTTCGATGTATCGATAAAAATAATCTTGTTCATTGGCTAAATCTTCCTCCGCGTAAAATCGAGATTGAAAAAGATCCCAGTTGTAAAAACTTTGCGGTGTTTGTTGAAAACCAAGCTCAATGCGTTCCGCTTCCGGCACTTTTTGATTGGCCTGTTCGGCTGCTATAAAATAAGGAATGGTTTTCATTAAAAAAGAAGAACGCGGAATCATGTCCGCATCAAAGGTCACAATATAGGGAGAAGAGGAATGTTTAAGAGCATTGTTTAAATTTCCCGCTTTTGCCCCTTCATGATCTTTACGATTTAAATAATGGATGTTCATATGGTCGGCTAAACGCTTGACTTCTTCCCGATTTCCATCATCACAAAGATAAATGTGAACTTTAGTGGAATCGGGATATTTCATATGTTTGCAACCATAAATGGTTTTATAAAGCAGAGCATTGCTTTCGTTGTAGGTAGCAATAAAGATATCCACATCTGGCCACTCCCAATCATCTTGAATTTTTGGCAAGGGATAATCCTTGAGAGCACTCATAATCATAAAGCTACACATAAAGTCAAAAAGACCAGCTACTTCTGCTATGAGAAGTAAAACCCCACTGATAAAAGCCACAATTCCAAAGTGAAAGGGAATGGTAAAGAGAATGCGCCATAACACATATAAAAGAGAGACATAACACGAAATCTCAAAAACAATTCGTGTTTTATGTCGTGTTTTCTTTGATCGTTTACTCATACAACCACTTTTTTTCTAATTGATCGAGATCTTCATAAGTATGAAAACGAATCGATTTCTTTTGGTTTTTAGCTTGATACCACCATCCAAAAAGACCACTCAAAAGAGCAATAAAAAGAACGAGAAAAAATTGGAAGGTGTTAAATTCAAATTGCGAGATAATGACCGTCAAAATCATAGCTATTCCACATAAAACAGATATTAATCGTAAAAGACGGGGCGAGCGGATCGAAACGTTTTTTCCAATCCATGAGCCAATTCGATTGATCATTAAACGAAAAAAAATCATTATAATCCAGCTCGCTAAATAAAGAATTTCAAAGTATAACAAAGATTCATTTGCGGTAAAAAACGAATTGAGCCAATTATTGACAAAAAAAATTGTCCAGGCGGCTAAAAAAATTTGAGTGGATAATTTACCTCCCTTTTCAAATCCTCTACAAGCCAACAAAAATCCAGAAATCCAAATGAGTACTAATAAGCACCAAGCCATATTGGTCCAACAGAAAAATTTTCCATTATTAAAAATTGGAAGAATTAATCCATAGATCTCAGGAACTGGAAAGTCCATACGTCTCCTTTCTTTAAATGGATAAAAGACTTATCTTAACTTAATTGTAAATTATAAAAGAAGGGAAATGCATTTCAACGATCCAGATGGATAAAAGCAAAAAAAAAGCGACCATTAGGTCGCAATTTAACAATATATTAAATCAAACAAGTTGATAAATAGGCAAATGGTGACGCGTACGGGATTCGAACCCGTGAATGTATGCGTGAAAGGCATATGAGTTAACCGTTTCTCCAACGCGCCATACTGTTTTCTTTCAAGGCGTTTCTTAACGCTCATTAAGGATACCATTTTAAAAAGAATAAGGCAAGAACAATCATAGAAAATTTTAGATAAAATAAAAAGCTCAAGATTTTCTCTTGAGCTGTATTTTCAAAATGGTGACGCGTACGGGATTCGAACCCGTGAATGTATGCGTGAAA
>CAYMGC010000130.1:0-3589 GCA_964389885.1 uncultured Erysipelotrichaceae bacterium
TAGCTAAGGAAGGATTTAAGTATGGTACAATCCATTAATCATAAAGCAGACTTTGTAACAAAAGCGACTTCATTTCAAGGCTTTGATGAGTATGGTCAATTAATGGTCGGAGATATGGGCTTGGAGTTTTTTTCGGATCGCAATGTCCAAAAGTTTATTCAAATTCCTTGGAGTGAAGTGGATGTGGTTTTGGCTTCAGTGCTTTTTAAGGGAAAATGGATTCCTCGTATTGGAATTCGTACGAAAAAAGATGGAACATTCATGTTTGCGGCTCGAGAACCTAAAAAGCTTCTTCATTATATTGGGGAATACATTCCGCATGATCGGATGTATCGCTCGTGGACCATTTGGGATGTCACCAAGAAAAATTTCCAACGTCTTAAAGATAAATTTTCCAAAAAATAGACAAAAAAAGGAAGGCTCATTTGAAAACCTTCCTTTTCTTTTTACCAAGTGGGAAATACATAAATTAGGCGATACACCCAATAAACGAGCATTAAAATGACCCAAGTCCATTCAATCCATGGTCCAATCTTGGGATATTTTTGATGAAACCCAAGATACAACAAGGCCAAAACGAGAGTGGGAATAAGCAACGCATGCCAAGAAATGGAGGCAGAAATGTTTCCTTGCACCAAAGCAAAGGCTGCTCTTGTCATACCACATCCTGGACAATGAATATGGGTAAAGCGATAAATGGGACAATGGTAGCCAAAGACAAAGAATACGAGGAGAACAAGAAGAATAAGAATTCCTTGTTCTATCCACTTTTTGTTCTTTTGGGTTTGAGCCGCTTGGGGGATAGGAGGAGGCGCCATACGAAAAGAGGAATCCTGCGATTCCTCCTTTTTTTCTTGAAAAGCCATCAAGACTAGCGGAATTCTCCACTTTCTACTAAGGCATTGACTTGGTCTTGCAAGATAGCTAAAGCGGCTGGGGTAACAAATAAGCCTAAAATGGCTAAGAGAACTGAGGAATCGGAAAGACGATGATCGGAGAGATCGTATACATCGTTTCCAGCTTTCCAGAAGTAGTACACGGTATAAATACCACAGGTGATAATGCTAAAGACAACCACTAATAATGGCTCAGCAAGCGGCTTTTTCCCCTTTTGCGCATTGAGTTTATTGATATCTGAAGCAATCATGTAAAGCCATATAAACTCAAAAATGCCACAAGTAATGATGGTTAAGAGAATGTATAAAATAATGTTACGGACCGTAACTGGCGCTTGATAATTGGTATAGTAAGGAGTTTGGCCTGGAACAACGGTTTCGTTTGGACGAACGGCATCAGCTAAATGAACGGCCAATGGTGTGTCTTTTAAATGTTGCCAATCCAAGTATCCTTCTTTCCAAACATACGTAGTACCATCAACCACGCCTTGGTGAATGTTACGCACCATGACGGTTTCGGAGAAAGGCCCAACGGTACGTCCATTGACCACATAGTACCAATCTTGGGTTTCGTTAGCATCCTCTACTTTATGAGGAGGAGGGGTTTGGGTCTGTTTTGGACTGACAGGGGGCACTTTGGCCGCAATAGGTTCTTTTTTGGTATCGAGTTGGAGAGGCTTAGGTGGAATTTCATTTGAATCTTGGTTGACGGGTTCGACATTTTCAAAGGTTTCAATGGGAGTAAGAACTCCATTTTCCTCGACTTCAGCCACAGGAGCCACCACGCTTTCTTTTGTATACAAATCCGTATTATGAAGTTGTGTCCATTCTTTCATTCCCTTGGACCAAATATAGGTTTCGGGAGTGATGACTTGTTGGTCTACTTTTGCTAATAATTCATCTCGATCAAATGGTCCAATGGATTGGCCATCTTCAACGTAATACCAGCGTTCTTTTTTTACCATAGGATTAGAAGAGGAGGGGTCTGTGGGAGCCTCTGGAATAGAACTTTCATCCGACGACTTAACCTCTTTTCCCTCTTGATTTTCCTCTAAAGTTGACGTGTCATTGGGTTCGGGAAAAGATGTACCGCATTCTGGGCAGAATTTTGCATCATCTTGTACTTCGCTATGACAAACGGGACAATTTTTCATAAATCCTCCTTTTGTTTTCTGATTGTTATTATCGCAGACAACTCTAAAAATCTAATTAAGATCGCAAGCCTTTTCTCTAAATCTTTCCAAACCTTTCTGAGTATTTTTGTTAAAGATATCTTTTTAAGACCACTCAAAAAGAAGGATAGAAGGAAAAGAGAAGAAAAAAACAAAAATCTTTAAGATTCAATAAAGTCATTCGCGCTCTTTATAAAGTATGAGTAAGATAAAAGTTCAAGGTTTTTCATCTTTTGAGGGAATATTACACCATCCTTTCAAATTGGTTGGGGAATCATATCCCTACTTTCAAAATTTTCCTTTAAAATTGAGAAAAGAGCATGGTTTTCTCAACCGAGATTTTGCCCATTTGAAAGGAGAGGGGTCAATGAGCATAGATCACGATTACTTGGCTTTGACGCAAATTGAACGAGGGATGGAGAACGAAATCTCTACCTTCTCTTCAAGTGACTCACGGCTTGAAACCTACTTACGCACGATGGAACATGCCCCCTCTCTTCAAATCAATGGTGTTTTAAAAGTCTTTTCCATGTTGGCTGCTCGCGATGAAAAAATTGGCCATTATGAAAGTGCCGATGCGGCTTATACATGGATGTATGCGTTATGTCGAGGACAACACTCCAAACTTTATCATCATATGTTTCCTAGTATTCGCTATGAAGAAGAAATTATGCCCCAGTTTGTTAAGGAAGCAAATTGGAGCCAAGATTTGGAAATGCAGGAAAGCAAAGAAGCGTGGCAAATGATTACTCTGACCACCTTAGTCTGTGGACTTTTAATGGCCCTAGATGTGTTGCTTCTGCATTTTAACTTCATATTGTCGTTGATTTTAGTATTGGCCATCTATGCTACATTCGTAGTTTACTATTGCTTATGGCTGCGCCAACGCAGTGTTCTCAAACGACTTGAAGAGCTACAAACAAAGATGAATCCAACGCTTCAACACTTTGCGCAATCTATTCCGTTAACCAATCATCCCTTGTACCCTTCTTATGAAGATCGCCTCGCTTTGCGAAGCACACTTCGTAATCCCTCTATCAAAAAGAAAGAACCTGAGCGCAATATCAATGGCTTGACCAAAGCTGAAGTGAAAGCGCAGCGTAAGGCCAAGCGACAAGCTCAAAGCAATGTGGTTTTTTCTTCCAAAGCATCTTTGGCGAATCCTTCACCTACTTCTTCCTCTCAAAATTCTTCTAAAGCGGCTGAAGCGACTGCCTTTACAAGCAGTTCAAGACTTTCCATTTTTGTAGAAGAAGAGGTAAAAGAAAAAGCCAAACAAGAAAAACAAGTTCCATCTCCTCAAGCTGCCAAGGTCAAGGAGAGACAAAAAGAAGCTAAGGCTCCAACGCCTTCCAAAAGGCAAGCCTCTCGCTCTCGCTACAAATCGAGTGTGGGTTCAAAACGATTTTCATTTTTTTCATCCAAAAAGGTTCATTCCAACTCCACCGTTCGCAAACCCGTCTCAAACCAAACCTATAAAGTAGCCAATCAAGCGAGTCCTTTACAATAAAGTCAAAAGAA
>CAYMGC010000131.1:0-3511 GCA_964389885.1 uncultured Erysipelotrichaceae bacterium
GATACATTACAGAAAGGAGGAAGCGGCCTCCCATGACTGAAGTCACGGGTGTCAAATCCGCATTTTTATGAAAAAGTTGGTTATTTTTCAAGATGAATCATGTCCTATGAAGCAAGCCTGTAAAGCTTTGGAAGGAAAATGGAAGATTCCCATCATCTATGTGCTTTGCACTAATGGAACCCTTCGCTATAACGAATTAAAGCAGGCTTTAGGAATTACCAATGTGATGCTTTCAAATACTCTTAAAGATTTGGAACAAGAAGGATTGGTATTACGCGTTTCCTATAACGAAATTCCTCCCCGTGTGGATTACTCGCTTTCTGAACAAGCGCAAAGTTTAGTTCCCATTATCATGGCCTTTGCGAAATGGGGAGAAGAACTCTTGGAATCGAAAGCTTTACACGATTGCGAATCAAAAAGGAATCTTAAACGTTCTGAAACAATGGATGAGGATTAAAAATAAGAATCATTTTTATCGATTTTTAAGAAGTAAATTAAAAATAGTTTGAAGAATTGATTAGAAGAGAAAAGAAAAGCAAGAAAGAACACCTTAAAAAACCAAAGCGAGTTTTGTTTTTATTATGTTACTTTCTTGCGTTTGAAAATCCATTCTTAATTAAAGAGGTCTATATTCTACCTTTTTTTTGAAAAAAGCCAAGCCTAATGCTTTGGTAAAAGATAGAAAAAGAAAAGAGTCTTTGAGATTTTAAAATCTAAGCTAAATATTTCAGCTCCTTCCTAAAGGAGATAAGATAAAAAAGGAAAAAGAAGGAAAATTATGTATAAAAATATTGAGAAAGAAAAGAAGTTAGAATTAAAGGACCAAATTGATTATCAACCAGGACAAGTTGCTAGCAAAACACTGGTTCAAAACGATAAAGTCAGCATGACGCTTTTTTCTTTTGATAAGGGGGAAGAAATTTCCACTCATACTTCCAATGGTGATGCCATGGTTACAGTTTTAGACGGTACAGGTCGTTTTACGGTTGGAGATGAGGTTTTTATTCTTCAAGCTGGACAGACTCTTATCATGCCTAAAGAAGTTCCTCATGCTGTATATGGAGAAGAACCTTTTAAAATGCAATTAATTATTTCTTATTAAGATCTATTGGAGTTTTGAAGACCATTGGTAAAAATCAATGGTCTTTTTTCTTTGGATATAAGAGGAATTGTAGGAAGTAAACTTTAAATTTTATTTTCCATATTTCCAGTAATTTACCACATTTTATGTATGTTTCTTTTATAAAATGAGTTTTAATTCTTAGAAATGATCAAAGCTAGAAAAATAAGCAAGAAAGCGATTTCAAAAGAAATGAAAATTTAAATATGGTTATATAGGTATTTTTAATCTAATTTATCCATATATTTTTCGTTTTAAAAAACTATATTTTTTGAAGCTAAAATTTCAAAAAAACAGGCATTTAAATAGTCGGGGCTGAGTTAGAATCATATACTCTAACCATAAAGATCACATAAATGTGAAAAAGGAGAAACTCAATGTCCAATTCATCTTGGGGCTGGTACCGAATTCTCTTCGTTGTTCTAGCCGTTCTTTATATCTTTGCTGGTGTCATGCTAGTGTGCAATCCCGCTGTATTCGCACCTTCTATGATCAATTTGATCGGATTGTTCGGAATCGTATATGGAATTATCCTTATTGCTTCTTACTTCATGGAAGCCAATTTTAAAAGCATTTATACTTTGATTTCTGGCATCATTGTGTTAGTACTCGGACTTTTGGTGGTTTTTAACCCCTTTAGAAGTTCTATCGTAATGGGTGCTATGTGTGCTGTTGCTTTCTTAGCTGTTGGTTGCTTTAAGATTTATCAAGCTTTCTTTGTAAAAGATCTTGGTGTTTCCACTTGGTGGAGTGTTCTTCTTCTTGCTGCTTGTAACATCATTGTTGGTTTGATCATGATGTTCCATCTTCAAAACTCTGCTGGTTTGATCACCATCTTGATCGGGGTCAACTTACTCGTAAATGGAGTATCCGATCTCATGCTTGGAATCATGGGATTCTAATTCAATCGCAAAAAGATCTGGACAAAAGTCCAGATCTTTTTTATTTCTTCTTTCTCTTTAGGGCTTTATTAACGCTTATTGGCCAAATTAGCTAAATCGCCAAAGACAGGAGTAGCTAATCCAAACCCACCTGATACATCTAAGATTTGACCGGTAACATAGGCTGCATCATCACTTGCAAAGTAAGCCACCGCTCCTGCGATTTCTTCTGGCGTTCCCATCCGTTGAATAGGGGTATTCTTTAAAAAGAGCTCTTTAAAGTTATCCGTAAGATTTTGCTTGACCGCATCGGTAGCCGTCATTCCAGGTAATACCGCGTTGCATCGAATGTTATGGCGAGCTTCTTGCACTGCAATAATCTTGGTTAAATAGTTGATTGCAGCTTTAGAGGTTCCATAGGCAACTTGAGAAATATCAGGCACTTGTCCCGCAATGGATGAAATATTGATGATACTTCCTCCACCATTCTTTTCCATATAGCCAATAGCATGTTGGCTAGCACGAAAGACACTTTCTAAGTTCACATTGACGATTGACTGAAAGGTTTCGTAACTCGTATTGGCGATGGTTAAATCCTTAGCTGTATCACTCGTCCCAAAATTGTTGACAAGAATATCAATCTTTCCTTCTTTTTGCACCACCGTATCAATCATCGTTTGGTAACAATTGCCATCGTAAGCATCAAAATATACGGATGCTACATGGCCACCTTGGCTATTGAGTTGGGCCGCAATTTCATCCGCATAAGCAGTACGCCGAGCCGCCATATAGACAATCGCTCCTTCTTTGGCTAAACGTTCCACAATGGCAAGTCCAATACCGCGCGTTGAAGCAGTTACCAGAGCAACTTTTCCAGTTAAAGACATCTTATCTCCTCCTTTTGATACTTATTATGAAGGAAATTTATTCGATCTTATTTTTAAAGCTAATTTACTTAAAGGACTTAAAGATCAATTGGATTAAAACTTAACTTAATCGTTTAGCCATCTCAAGAAATTAATTCTAATCTTTGGCGAACGATTCAATCCAAATACAGGAAAAATGTTCCCCCGTCTTTTTTCCATCACGGCGATACGAAAATCCATAAGGATTGGTTTTGGTATCGAGATTGGAAGCATGTAAATTTTTAATTGGAATTCCATAAGCTAAAGCCATACGCATATTGAGTCTTTGATTATCCAAATAACTCCGGTCGGCTTTTCCAGGCAAAATACACTCCCGTAAATCCAGATCATATTTTTTAGCCATCTCTTGAATTTGATCCACGACTTCCGGACCCACTTCCAAAGAAGAAGACATTAAAGAAGGGGAAAAGTAAAGGTGAAGACTTTCAGGATGAAATAAACCTTGCTCTTTAAGCGCTTCAAACATCTGAATTGTAATCGCTTGTGCCGTTCCCTTCCAACCAGAATGGACAGCCGCTATGACAGGAACCGTTGGATCAGCCATTAAAATCCCTAAGCAATCCGCGGTAAATACTCCAATGAGC
>CAYMGC010000132.1:0-3485 GCA_964389885.1 uncultured Erysipelotrichaceae bacterium
CCCCTTTTGAGATTTATGCGCAAAATGGAACGATTCCCATTCACGATTGGCGTACCGACATTTACTTTCCTGTCTTTAAAAAAGACGAATAATTTTTTTCGACTCAAGGATCTTTCGACCTTTGAGTCGTTTTTTTATAAAAAAAAGACCGCAGAGTAAATTCTGCAGTCTTTCAAAATTAGATCACAATAGTGGCATTTTCAGCAGCAAGTCTTGGAATTTCGTTAGAAGCCAAGTGAACATTTAAGGTTTCTTTTAATACATCTTCCACACGTTTTACAGGAACAATATTCAAAGAATCTTTCACTTCTTGGCTTACTTCTTCTAAGTCCCGACGGTTATCCCATGGAATTAAGACTTTGGTAATTCCAGCTCGCATCGCTCCATATAATTTTTCCTTCAAACCACCAATCGGTAATACATCTCCCGAAAGAGAAAGTTCACCGGTCATGGCGATATGAGAATCCACTGGTTGACGCAAGGCTAAGGAAGCAAGAGCAGTAAAAATCGTGATTCCTGCACTTGGTCCATCTTTAGGTGTAGCCCCAGCTGGGAAGTGAATGTGAATATCTTGTTTTCCAAATTCTAAGGTGTCAAGTGGTAAACGAGATTTCAATACAGAGAAGGAAATGCTAGCGGATTCCTTCATCACATCACCAAGCTGACCGGTCAAAATCATGCGCCCAGTTCCTGGCATAGAAGCCGCTTCGATGAAGAGAACTTCTCCACCTACAGCTGTCCAAGCAAGACCTGTGACTACTCCACAAGGATTGGATTCCTTAACCTTTTCATGACGTACTGCGGTTGGACCAAAAATGGATTTCAAATCCTCTACCTTAACTTGGATAGGATCTGTACTTTCCAATAAGTCAACGGCTTTAGTACGAGCGACTTTAGCCAATTGCTTTTTCAACCCACGGCATCCAGCTTCCATCGTATAAGAATTAATAATTTCACGAATGGCCTCGTCTTCAATCGTCAATTGACCATGAGGAACTCCATGTTCTTGGAGCACTTCGGGTAACAAGTGATCTTTGGCAATTAAGAATTTTTCACTGGGGGTATAACTCGAAAGTGTAATGATTTCCATACGGTCTAACAAAGGAGCGGGAATGGAATCTAGGGAGTTAGCCGTAGCAATAAACATGACATCGCTTAAGTCATAAGGCAAATCTAAGTAATGATCCGTAAAGGTATCGTTTTGTTCTGGATCCAAAACTTCAAGCATAGCAGCGGAGGGATCACCACTAAAGCCTCCAGCCATCATTTTGTCCAATTCGTCCAAAATCATTACAGGGTTAGTGGCTCCTGCTTGTTTCATGGCTTTTAAAACACGACCGCTCATCGCCCCAACATAGGTTCTACGATGACCACGAATTTCCGATTCATCACGAATACCCCCAAGAGCTAGGCGAGTATAAGGGCGATGCAACGCTTTAGCAATGGATTTTCCAAGAGAGGTTTTTCCTGTTCCTGGAGGACCGACTAATAAAATGGCGCTTCCTTTCATGGATTTACGCAATTTCATTACGGCTAAGTGTTGTAGAATACGCTCTTTGACTTTTTCCATGCCAGCATGACGCTCATCTAAGATGGCTCTTGATTCTTTTAAATCAGGATCAAAGACGTCTTCCTTTTTCCAAGGAAGGGACAAAGCAAATTCTAAGTAGTTGCGCAATACTTCAGAATCAGGGCTTTGGGGATTGGTAGCTTCTAAGCGTTTTACATCTTCTAATAAAGACTTAGTCACCAATTCAGGCATTTTGGCTTCTTCAATACGAGCCATAAAATCATTTTTGTGTAAATCATCCTCATCATCCAATTGACTTTGAAGAGCTTCAATTTCTCTTTGGATCGCTTGTTTGCGATACATTTCACTTGCTTCCTTAGAGAGTTTTTCTTTTAAGTCAATTTTGAGGGTAATGGCTTCTTTATGACGCAACAAGATATCAATAAAACGAGTTACACGCTCTTTTAAACTATCGAGCGAAAGAAGCTCGTATTTTTCTTGACGAGAAATAGGCAAATATTGGCACAAGAAGGAAATGATTTGGTTTACAGAAGTATATTCCTCTACTCGTTTCACCAAAAGACGTCCGCCTTGGAAGGATTTCGCCATTTCTTTTACAAGATTTTGAATATATGAAAGCATTTCTCCTTCAGCCTCTGGAGTTAAATCATGAACCTCAGGGGCGGAATGAAATGTGCAATAGTTTCCGTCTTCACTAATGTTATCGACCAATACTCGTTCAAGTGCACGAGCAACGATCGTAAAGCCTTCATCGTCTTCATGAAGCAATTGAGTCGCTTTGCAAAGAACCGCATAAACATTTAGATTCTTTCCATTGGGCTCAACTTGATCATCCTCACCGCTGAAAGCGACAAAGTTCTGGTTTAAGAGAATTTGTGCATCCTCTTCATTGAGGTGGTTCAGCCGGAGGATCGTATTTGGCAATAAAAGAATCCCATTTGCAAGAACAAATGGTGTATTAATTAGGATATTTTCCATTTTTTTAAATCCTCGCTTTCTCTATTTCTACGGTATCATACCTTATAGTATTGAAAATGTAAATACTTATATAAAACTTATTTAGTAATTTTTTTAATCTATCTTATAAGGTCGCTCTTCATCTTGTGTTAGAATGCCTAGGCACAGGAGTAAATGCGTCAATAACCCATGACTTAAGTCACGGGCTTGTCCCGTTGTTAACTAGCCTTTTTCAAAAACTACGTTACCAAAGACATCTTCGAATCTAATACCGAGTTTGACGCTCTGTGCTTTGTGTTTAAAAGTCCTGATGGGTAGGGACGGTGATGCAAAGATTGAAAACCTTGGGATAACATTGGCGACGGTATCTAACTCTTTACTTTTATGTTTTAGATCAAAATGGACAACCTTTAGTGCCTACTCAAAGACATGGAAAGATTCGTCATTTACTCAAGGAAAATAAAGCTTGTTAAACGTACTCCGTTTACAAACTTTTATACGAATAACCTACATTCAACCAATTACGTTAAAAATTGATGCTGGCTCTAAGCCTATTGGAATTTCAACTTCAAAGAAGGAAATCAATTTTGATAAGGAAATACAAAACACATATGGATATTTAACCAAGAATAAAAGGATCTAACTTGGTCTATCGAAAGAGCATTACCGATGCCTATTGCATGACTGGAAACTTAGAAGCAAAACCAATAGAAGAATTACAAGAAGGTGCGTCGACATAACCGACAGAAAATTTACTATTTTTAAAGATAGAAAGAGGAAAGCGCCTTTTGAAGTAAAAGGAGCTTTGGGATAAGGTGGTATTCGAAAACCTGCTTGTAGCAGGAAGAAGAGCGACAGGTCATTTCTCTTTGAGAGCGTTAGATGGAAAGAAGATGCATACGAGCGCATCTTGAAAGAAATTAGTCCTACCGGGCTAATGGAGATACATTACAGAAAGGAGGAAGCGGCCTCCCATGACTGAAGTCACGGGTGTCAA
>CAYMGC010000133.1:0-3398 GCA_964389885.1 uncultured Erysipelotrichaceae bacterium
GGATCCCGCCTTGAACTCATACATTTGCCCAATTTGGCATCGGATTCTAAAGACAATTAAATGGGATTGGCACACCTTTGTTTTTCTTTGGGGAGCAAAGAAGCCGTGGATAAAATGACCCAAGATTTAAAAGAGGCTGGCTACTCTTTCTAGACCAAGAACCACGAGCGGCTACTCTCTGGTTTCTAAAGAGGACACTCAAGAAATCACCATTTAGATTCTTTTCTCTGCTAATAAAAAAGGAGCTAGCGATTCGTTTGGCTCCTTTTTTCGTATTTTTAATGATGAGTTTGATATCCTTGAGGATTTTGCGATTGCCATTTCCAACTCGACGCACACATATCGTCTAAGTTGTACTTTGCACTCCAGCCTAGTTCTTCTTTGGCTAAATCGCAATTGGCATAACACTGGGCAATATCCCCTGCGCGCCGCGGCTTGATCACATAAGGAATGGGATGACCACAAGCTTTTTCAAAAGCTTGAATGACTTGTAAAACGGAACTTCCTTGACCCGTTCCTAAGTTGTAGATGAAAACTTGGCCAGGCTTCTCTTCGTGTTGGGCGATTTTATGAAGCGCTGCGACATGGCCTTTGGCTAAATCGACTACATGAATATAATCCCGCACTCCCGTGCCATCGATGGTGGGGTAATCGTTGCCAAAAACGCTCACTTCTTTTAAACGACCCACGGCGACTTGGGATACATAGGGTAATAAATTATTAGGAATGCCTTTGGGATCCTCGCCAATTAACCCTGAAGGATGCGCGCCAATGGGATTGAAGTAGCGAAGCAAGATCACATTCCAACTTGGATCGGCCTGCTGAAGATCGGTAAGAATTTGTTCAATCATCCATTTGCTCCAGCCATAAGGATTGGTACAAGTCCCTTTTGGCGTTTGTTCGGTAATGGGCATTGTTTCCGGCTGGCCATATACCGTGGCAGAGGACGAGAAGATGATGTTTTTCACCTCGTGTTTGCGCATGATCTCCACTAAAGAAAGAGTGCCTGCAATGTTATTTTGATAGTATTCAATGGGTTTTTGAACGCTTTCCCCTACAGCTTTTAAACCGGCAAAGTGAATCACCGCATCGGGCTTTTCCACTTCAAAGATTTGATCAAGGGTTTCTTGATCTTGAATATCAGCTTGATAAAACGGGATGGATTGTTGGGTGATGGTTTCTAGGCGATTTAAAACGTTGGAATCGGAATTGGATAAGTTGTCTACAATGGCTACTTCATGGCCCGCTTTTAACAATTCAACCACGGTATGACTTCCAATGTAGCCTGCTCCACCGGTAACAAGAATTTTCATTTTATTTTTCTTCCTTAAGACCTTATGTCTTTTTTACGTTAAAGCGTTTGAAGGAAGCGATCAAAGGCGAGGCGTCCTTCTGGCGTGGTTTTAAACACTCCAGCATCTTCTAAGACATGGCAAAAGACGGCACCCATTTCCGCTTGTAAAATCGCCCAACCATTTTGGTCATTGAAATCGGGATGCTTTTTTAACACCTCTTGAGCCCATAAAGCGTGTTTGGCTAAAGCGGGAATGGTACAGGGATTTTGTTTGGCGACTAAAATTTCTTTTAAAGCCGCCATTTCCTCTTTCAAACGGGCTGGTAAAATGGCCAGCCCCATCACCTCAATTAAGCCGATGTTTTCCTTTTTAATATGATGCCACTCTTCATGAGGATGAAAGACACCAAGCGGATGCTCAGGTGAGGTGATGTTGCAACGCAAGACCAAATCAAGTTCATAGTCTTGGCCTTTTTTACGTGCAATTGGAGTAATGGTGTTATGGGGTTGGCCATCGTTGGCGACGATACCCACACTGAAATCGCTATACTGTTGCCAAGTTTTTAAAATATGGAAGGCCGCTTGTTGCAAGGCGTGACGATTGGGGCTGCGTAAACGAATAACGGACAAAGGCCAATGGACAATCCCCGCTTGAACTTCCGAAAAGTCAGGAAGGGAAATTGTTTTTTCCAAAGGGGCTTTGGCCATGGGAAATTCGTGTCGGCCACCTTGAAAGTGTTCGTGGGCTAAAATGCTTCCCCCGACAATGGGCAAATCGGCATTGCTGCCAATAAAGTAATGGGGAAACAAATCCAGAAAATCGAAAAGCTTCGAAAAGGTCTTTTCATTTATCTGCATTGGAACGTGCTTGGCGTTTAAAACGATGCAATGCTCATTGAAATAGACATAAGGAGAATACTGAAATCCCCAAACCTCCTGATCCACAATGAGGGGCAAAATGCGATGATTGGTTCGACCTGGATGATTGAGCCGTCCGGCATAGCCTTCGTTTTCCACACACAATTGGCATTTTGGATAGTCGGATTGTCGGGCCTTTTGAGCAGCAGCAATGGCTTTGGGATCTTTTTCCGGTTTGGATAAGTTGATGGAAATTTCCAAAGCCCCATAAGGGGAATCCACTCTCCAATGTTCGTCTTTGGCAATGCGATCGCGACGAATGTAATTGGAATCTTGCGATAGTTTATAAAACCAGTCGGTCGCCGTTTTTGGATTTTCAGCAAAGCGGGCGGCAAATTCACTTTGAATTTGGGACGGTCGTGCTAATAAAGCATTCATCAATTTGGCATCAAATATATCTTTCTCTGCAATCGAATCCTCAATGATCCCCCGCTTGATGGCGATTTCAAGAAGGTCTTGTAAAATAGGAGGCAGTTCAAGAGGGGTTCCATCGCTGAGCCAAGCATTGGGATCGATGGATTCCTGATGCATTAAATCTAAAAGTAGGTTGGTGGCATAAGATTGTTCAATGGGCGGCAACAGGCCGGATTGAATTCCATACTCCACTAATTTTAAAATGGCTTGATCACTTTTTGACATGTGCTTCGCCTTTCTAAGTATGTTTTCAGTGTACAAGGAAAAAAGCGAAAAATGGCTCTTTTCCTTCTTTGGTTCATTTTGAAAATGAAACGTTTCATGTTAAATCGCTTTACCCCACTTCAAAGCCTTTTTATACTAAGTACAGAACTGGATAAAGCGCTACCAAAAAAAGTTTTTCTGGCTTTATCCATTGGCTTAAAGCCTTGGAGGACTCTTATGTCTGAAATGAATCTTGAACACATTAAAAAAGTGTATCCTAATGGGTTTGAAGCAGTAAAAGACTTCAACCTCGATGTAAAAGATGGCGAATTTATTATTTTCGTCGGTCCCTCGGGATGCGGAAAATCCACGACCTTGCGTATGGTGGCTGGGCTTGAAGACATTTCAAGCGGCGATTTGATCATCGATGGCAAACGGGTAAACGATTTGGATCCCAAAGATCGCGATATTGCCATGGTATTCCAAAGCTATGCGTTATACCCTCACTTAACCGTTCGCGAAAACATGGAATTCCCCTTAAAGATCGCCAAAATGCCTCAAGAAGAAA
>CAYMGC010000134.1:0-3366 GCA_964389885.1 uncultured Erysipelotrichaceae bacterium
AAAAAAAGCCAGCTTAAGGCTGGCTTCATGGTAGTAGTGAATTTCTTGACTAGGCTGAACGTAGTTTAGCATGACATTGAGAGGTAATTGCTTGAATGATCGTGTTGAAGATTTGATTAATCTCTTCTTCATTGAGTGTCTGCTTATCGGATTGGAAAGTCATGGTCAAGGCAATGGATTTTTCATTTTCCCCTACATGCTCTCCTTCATATACATCAAAAACATCCACATGTTTAACCACAGCTTCTTTACCAAGTTTGCCACTGCGTTTGATGACATCGATGATGCGGGAAGCAGGAAGCGATTTATCCACGACAAAGGCGAGATCCCGCACTACTGCCGGATATTTAGAAATGGGTACAAATTTAACTTTGGATTTTTTAGTAGCAAGGACTTTATCCAAATCGATTTCTCCCATTACGCCTTGTTTTAGACCGATTTGGGCTCCATAGGTGGGATGAATTTCTCCAATAAGACCAATTAAATCTTTGCCAATGTACACTTCAGCCGAACGTCCAGGATGAAAATGAATCGTATCTTTCTTATTTGGTTTGAAGAATAAGCGGCTCGCATTTAAACCCAAGCGTTCTAAAATTTCTTCCAACAAACCCTTCATCGTATAAAAATCAGCTGGAATTCGATCTTTTAACCATTTGGTTTCTTCCAAAGCCCCAGTTAAAACGATCGCTAAATGTTCCTTTACTCCAGATTCACTGCTTAGTTCCGAAATTTCAAAAAGATTCACGTTTTTATTTCCACGAGCTAAGTTCCAAGCAGCGCTTTCTAATAAAGAAGGCAAAATAGAAGTACGAATAAAGCGACGTTCTTCAGAAAGTGGAGTAGGAAGTTCTAAGGCTTTTCCAGTCGATAAAATGGCATCATCTTTTTTCGTGGAGGAAACCAAAGTATAAGTAATTGCATCTTGGACACCATTTTCCGTTAAAACGGTCCGAATAAACCGCCGTTGACGTTGTCTTGGATTTAATTTACCTTCTGTCATTTCCATAATGGGTAATGTAGAAGGTAATCGATCATAGCCAATCATTCGAATCACTTCTTCGCTTAGATCTGCCATGCCTTCAAGATCTTGCCGAGTACTTGGAATTTGTACAGTAATCTCTTGTCCATTGAGATTAGGGCTTAATCCCAAACGCGCAAAGACATCCACTACTTCTTCTAAAGTAAAATCAGTGCCTAAACGATCGTTAATGGCTTTAAGAGTACAAGTAATCGTACGATCTTGAAAAGAATCGCTACCAAATTCTACGGTTTTTTGAATATCTTTGGCATCGGCGTATTCGATAAGCAGTTGAACTGCACGATCCATTGCTTTTTGAGCGGCTAAAGGTTCAATACCACGCTGATAACGTACAGATGCATCGGTATTTAAACCCAATCGTCGTGCAGTGTTTCGAATGGCCACTGAATCAAAGCTTGCGCATTCAATAATTAGGCCAGTAGTGGTCTCTTCAATTTTGGAGTCATCTCCACCCATAACACCACCAATACCAATCGGGCGATCTTGAGTGGTAATTACAATATCTTCAGGTAACAGTTTGTAGGTATTGCCATCTAAAGCGGTGTAATCAAGCGTTAAGCCATCTTTTACTGTAATTTCTTGCGCTGGAATAGCGTTAATATCATAGAAATGCATAGGTTGACCCGTTTCTAGCATTACAAGATTAGAAATATCAACCACATTATTAATGGAATGAACTCCGGAAGCTTGCAAAAGTTCTTTTATCCATTTTGGAGATTCATGAATCGTGACCGATCCAATCACTTTCCCAAAAAAGTGAGGACATTTTTGGGTTTGAGAATGAATTTGTAAAGCAGTAGGTGCATCATTCTCTCCTTCAGCTGCCCCCGCACATTGGGGAAGAGTATATTCTAGGCCTAAAATAGCTGCAATTTCTGCTGCCATATTCCAAGCCGCTTGGCAATCAGCTCGATTAGGAGTCAGGGAGATATCCAACACTACATCATCTAACCCTAAATAAGCTAAAGGATCTGAATTTCCTACTGGCGCATCAGCGGGAAGAATTTCGATGCCATCAATTTGCTCTTGGCGTAAGGCATGTTTATCTACTCCAAGTTCAAAAAGGGCACAAATCATTCCTTCACTTTTTTGGCCACGAATAGTGCCAGATTTAATTTCTCCACCTGGTAGCTTGGCTCCTGGCAAAGCTACGATTACTTTTTGACCTGCCGCTACGTTTGGAGCGCCACAGACGATTTGACGAATGCCCTCTCCAGTATCTACTGTCGTCACATGTAAGTGGTCTGAATCGGGATGATCTACACACGTTAATACTTCTCCAATGACTAAGTTGGTTCCTTGAGCCATAGGAAGAATATCTTCCACTTCAAATCCCGCATTGGTAATGGCTTGGGCAATCTCTTCCATGGATCGATCTTGAAGATCCATATATTGGGATAACCATTTTTTTGAAATTTTCATCGTAATAGCGGATTACTTGTCGCTTTACTTGTGAGTAATCCGCCCCTCCTTCCTGTTTCCATAGAGCATGATGTTCATTCTCTTCAAAAAGCAGTCCCAAGAAATAACAATCAATTCTCTACCTGTTCCAAAACAGGTTTTCAAATAAAACCTTTCTTTAGTGATTATTTTTTATTTTTGCTTGGAGTTCTTTAACCCGTCTTCTTATAGTGAGAAATTAAAGATTGACTAAAACATCAAGAAAAGCCTCTAGTCAGAGTCAAGGCCATCAAAAGTAAAGGTTTTATATTTTAGTACTTCCGTTTCGATCTCGTCATAATTTTTAAAAGCCTAGAGTTTTTTAATAGGACGAGTAAAGGAATCTATTATTTTTAGATAGTGAAGATTTCCAATTTAGAAAATTATTTTGAACGGCTTGATGTTTAATCCATTCGGTCAAACATTTCGGTAAAGCGTTTATCGTTAGCGTAAAAATGGCGAATATCATCAATGCCATATTTCAGCATCGCTACGCGTTCAATACCAATACCAAAAGCAAAACCATTCATCTTTTCAGGATCATAGCCTGCCATTTCCAGAACTTTAGGATTGACTTCTCCGGCTCCTAAAATTTCAATCCATCCTGTTCCTTTGCAAGTGGAGCATCCTTTTCCCCCACACATATGACAAGAAACATCCACTTCTACACTTGGTTCGGTGAATGGAAAGAAGGAAGGACGAAAGCGAATTTCGCGCTCCTCACCAAACATTTTGCGGGCGAAAAATTCTAATGTTCCTTTTAAATCAGAAAGTGGTACGTGTTCGCCAATAACTAATCCTTCCAATTGCATAAATTGATGGGAGTGAGTCGCATCATCGTCGTCGCGTCGATACACCTTTCCAGGACAAACTACTTTAATAGGATT
>CAYMGC010000135.1:0-3265 GCA_964389885.1 uncultured Erysipelotrichaceae bacterium
CGAACTGACGTTACAGTCCTAAGCGTTTAGGGAAGACTTTCAACAGGCGAAAGTGATTCTTCCAAAATCACATTGGTTTGCGGTTGTACAAAGGAATCTTGTGTTGTTTCTTCCAAAGACTCTGTATTTTCAGAAGCACTCGACTCTTGATAGCGCGCGGGATCGATGAGGACTAAGGCTTGATGAATATCGGGATCGTCTTCTACCGAATACGTTTTGAGTTTTTCCGAAATTTCATTGGTTAAAGCCAAAAAGGAATCCTTATCCACAATGCCAGTCGCCTCTAAACCATGATCTTGTTGAAACTGTTTAAAGGCTTCACTGCTCGTCGGCGAAAAATACGTATCGGAGCGATCCGCATTATACCCTAACGCGCGCAAATAGACTTGGACAGCATAAGCATTGGGATGGACCGTATCAGGACGAATGATCCAAGCTTCCAAATCCTCTTCACTAGGAAGGATGTAACTGACCGAATACACTTCATCCGCTTTGACTTCCACATCGGCCGCTAAACCGACACCATTGACTGAATGACCATTGGGGGTGGTCCACTCCGCAATGGTATATTTCAAAGCAGTGCCATCTTCAAAGGGTAAGGTGAGCTGTTCGGTTCCCTTTCCAAAAGTGGTGCTTCCAATGGTGGTCACTTGATCGGGCAAATTTTCCTTTAAAGCCCCAATCAACACTTCCGAGGAAGAAGCACTTTTTCCATTTTGAAGAATATAAATGTGTTGAAAGGAAATGGGTGTGGCATCGGCACTCGTATGCACTTCTTGTTGGGTGCCATTTTTTAAATTTTCTCGGAAAATGATGGAATCCGCCGGTAACAAGCTAGAAGCAATTTGGCCAGCGGCCGCCAAGTATCCACCCGTGTTGTCACGTAAATCCAAAATCAAATTTTGAACCCCTTGCTCCTTTAAGCGGGTGACCGCTTCGACAAAATCTTTCCCACTATCTTGAGAAAAGGAGGATAAGCCAATAAGACCCACGCCATCCACAACTTGAAGGGTGACGGTTGAATCGAAGGGACTTGGCGTAAGGGTTAAGGTTTGTTGCTGCCCATCGCGCAATATTGTGATTTCTAAGGCTTGTCCTTCGGCTTGACGAATGCGCTCTACCCAATCGGAAAGAGAAGCGCTCGCCGTGTCTTCATTGGCAATGGCGACAATTTCATCGCCCGCTTTTAATCCGGCTTGATCGGAGGCGGAATTGATGTAGACATCTTTGATCAACAAATGCCCATTTTCAAGAGTGGTAATCAAAGCGCCCATCCCCACTGTGCTTCCCGCTAAAGATTGGGCAAAGGCTTCTGATTTTTGCGTATTAAAATAAGAGGTGTGATGATCTTCATCAAAGCTAGCCATACCCGCGATGGCTTGTTCAATGAGGCGGGATTCGAGATCTTGATCATCTTTGCCGTAATACCATTGATCGCGTAAGAGTTGATAGGCCTGCTCAAACTTAGCGAGCTCACTATCGGTTTGGCTGGGCGCAAAAAGACGAAACGCCCCAAAGGTAAGCGCAATGCCAAGTGCGCCACATCCGATTCCAATGAGCACAACTTTCCAAGGAGCAAGACCAGAAGATGGATGTAATTTTTTTGGTTTAACTTTTTTCATAAATCCTTTCAATTTAAAACGATAGACCAAGGGCTTAATTTTATGGCTTTGGCCAAGCGTTTTGAAGAAATTGTGCCATGTTTAAGGAAAAGAATGGAACCACAAAGCTCTATTCGCGGTTTTTTTTTCCATTTTAAATGCGTTGTTTAAACTTTTGACTTTTTTTCTTTCTCACTTTTTAAAGAGGTCTTAGCCTTGGCCTTTGGCTCTGGCCATAACCAATGCCGTTCATGAATGAAGTGAAGTTCAAAGACAATGATGCACACGACACAACAAATGATGATGACATAACCATGGGGATTGTGAATCATGGGCATGTTTTCAAAGTTCATTCCATACCAGCCTGTAACGAGCGTTAAAGGCAAGAATAACGTCGTAATGATGGTTAACAAAGTACTAATCTTGTTTTGTTTGTCGGAGAGTTGGGTTTGGCGCAAATTCCAAATTTGAGAAATATGATCCTTAACATTATCAACCATAGAAGACAATTGGTTGCAACGCGATAAAAAAAGCGAAATCAACGCTTGTTCTTGGCTTTCATTTTGGGCAATGACCGCTTGTTGCAAAGCTTCACCAGCCGCTGAAAGTTGTAAATAATAATTGCCTAGGGTATTCATATCTTTACGGGTCGTGATGACATATTGTTCCATTCCCGTACTGTGGCCTTCAAACATATCTTCTTCTAAGTTTTCTAAGCGCACATTGTAATCTTCTAAAAAGTAAATATCTTCTTCAATCATGAAATTCATCAACAACATCAAAACTTGAATGGCATTCATGTTGTTTAAATTGTAGTTGTTTTCAAATTCCTTTAAAAACAATTCAAGATCTCCCGTATGCTCTACAAAGTACAAATGATTTTCTTTTAAAATAAAGCCAAAGACAAGCTTATCGTGGATGGGTGTAGCTTTTTTCGGGATGACAAATACCCCCGCAATTTCGCCTTGATAGCTGATGACTTTGGAATATTCAAGGGGATCGTGGGTATTGAATAAAAGATTTTGGGTGATGACATTGGGATCTTTAGCAGCAAGATCTTGTAAAGAAACAATTTGAATGATGGCATCCTGTTCTAAAGTATTTGGGTTGGAAGGTTGTGGCATAATTAAGTCTCCCTTATATATCAAGTCGACGACCATCGGGCAACAACAAATAATGGTGTTGAATCGCCCCAATTTCGTTGGCAATTAAATCAATTTCTTCATCGGTAAAGTAGCCATTGCGAAATTTAGCAAACAATTGTTGATAGGAAATTCCTAATAACGCCGCAAAATCCTTGTATTTGGCTCCTGGAAGGGCGTATTTAATTTCTCGTTTAATGATTTCTCCGCGGTTCATTTTCTTCTCCTTCTAGTATTTAAAGGCCTATAAGGTATGTTTAGCCAAAAAAAAGCTCAAGCCCATGATAAAAGATTTAAGGCTAAAGATATTGATCTTTAAAAGAATTTGTTTTCTTTTTCCCAAAACAATTTCAAAAACTGCCTATATTCTCCTTCCAAAAAGAAATACTCATTTAAGGAGGAACTTTAAAAAAAGAAAATTTTTGATTTGGGTTTGACCTCTTTAAAATAGAATGGTAGTATAACGAAGCAGTCACGAAAGACGCATAAGAAATGGGCCTGTAGCTCAGGTGGTTAGAGCGC
>CAYMGC010000136.1:0-3221 GCA_964389885.1 uncultured Erysipelotrichaceae bacterium
AACAACGCGAACTTGAACCACAAATCAAAGAACTTGTGGCACAAGCTGATTACGATGAAGATGTAAAATCCTTAGCTGGTTATGACCTTGTTGATAAATCCAACTGGATCATTGGTGGTGACGGTTGGGCTTATGACATCGGTTATGGTGGACTTGACCATGTATTAGCCAATAACGTTAACGTCAACGTCCTTGTTTTGGATACCGAAGTTTACTCCAACACCGGTGGTCAAGCTTCCAAATCCACTCCAAGATCTTCTGTAGCGAAATTTGCTGCGGGTGGTAAATCGACAGCTAAAAAAGACCTTGGTCAGATCGCTATGACTTATGGTCATGTATATGTCGCTTCTGTGTGCATGGGTGCCGATAAGATGCAAACTTTAAAAGCCTTCCGTGAAGCCGAAGCATTCGATGGACCATCCTTAATCATCGCCTACGCTCCTTGTGCTGAACACGGTATTAAAGGTGGTTTGGGTAACCATCAACAAGTTCAACGTGAAGCTGTTGAATGTGGTTACGTTGATCTCTATCGCTACAACCCCGATAACAAAGAGCATCCATTAACAATCGACTCCAAGAAAGAGCCAGATTATTCCAAAATGGAAGACTTCATGATGAAGGAAGCTCGCTACGCACAACTTGCTAAACTCAAAGGCAAAGAAGGCGCAGATGAAATGTTTGCCAAAGCTGCTGCTGATGCAAAACGTCGTAGAGATCGTTTGAAAGCCATCGAACGTGAAGGTCTTTAAGATCCAGCTTTAAAAAGCTTGTTAATATAAAATTGAACTACTTTTTATAGGAAAACCTATAAAAGGTAGTTCTTTTTATGTTATAAGTCTTTAATAACCATTTTTATTCTTTTTTTGCGGTTGAGATTTAAAAAGAGGAAGTGAATAAATTGTATAAAGCCATATCTGTATTTTCAGGAGCAGGTGGAATGGACTATGGAATGGAACAAGCTGGAATAAAAACGCTTGTCGCTGTGGAGATAATGAAAGAAGCCGCCCAAACCTATCAAGCGAATTTTCCAAATACTCATCTTATAAACGATGATATAAATAACGTCTTAGAGGAGCTAACCAAATATAGAGGTCAAGCAAATATAGTTTTTGGCGGACCGCCATGCCAAGGATTTTCGGTAGCGGGAAAAATGGATCCAGAAGATGATAGAAGTAAACTCATTTTTACTTTTCTAGAAGTGGTAGAAAGAGTTCAGCCTGTAGTCTTCATTATGGAGAACGTAAAATCTTTAGGTACATTAGAAAAATGGGCTCAAACGAGAGAAAAATATTTTTCAAAAGCAGAAGAACTAGGATATGAAGTGTCTGTTATTCACGCTATGGCTACTCATTTTGGAGTTCCTCAAAAACGAGAACGTGTTTTTTTCATCGGTATTAAAAATAATAATGATGTTTTAATGCAACAAAATATAGAGTATTTTTTGGAAAAGGAAAAATCGCAAGCAAAATCGGTAAGAGAAACCTTATTACCGCTTGGACGAGCTGGATCTAAAAAAAATCCCATTACCTGCACAGCTAAAATTACATTTGCTACGAAGCCTGTGATGCGCAAATCCCCTTATGCGGGAATGTACTTTAATGGTCAAGGAAGACCAATTAATGTGGATGAGTATGCCAATACTTTACCAGCTTCTATGGGGGGAAATAAAACCCCATTTCTAGATGAGGATTATTTATTTGGTTCAACTTCAGAAGACTGGGTAGTGACCTATCATAAAAGTCTCATAAACGGTTCAACTCCACTGGCCTTTCAAGAAGCTCCTAGAAATTTACGAAGAATCACTATTCAAGAAGCCGCTAAACTACAAACCTTCCCAGACGATTTTGTTTGGGAAGGTTCTAAGGGAAAAATTTATACGCAAATTGGAAATGCAGTTCCATGCAATTTAGCCAAAGCGATCGGAAAAGCGGTTATTGCTTATTTATCTACTCAATCCGAGAGTAGTACGAGCAATTAAGTCTATTCGAGATATAGTTTCTTGCTTAAACTTAGTTTCCTCAGCTAAATTTCGAATGTAGTGAATAAATTGATCTGCATCCGGATTGGAAATCATGCTCAGAAGCATTCTCGAAAAGGTTTCAATATAGGTAATTTCCAATAAAAAATCTTTAGATTGATACTCCGCTAGCAGTTTAGAAATCCATAGATTATCTCTTTGTTGGGTATGAATCCCCACTATAAAAAACATCTGATTTCCTCCCCCTGCTATCACTTTATCTACCGCATGCTGAACATCGATTTCAGAATAAAGTTTATCTTTTATTTCATTAGCGATTTTTAAAGTATCGTTTTGATAGATATCCAGATCAGATATTTCGTTTTTTGAAGTCCCAGATTCATTGACGGGATGAACCTCAATTCGAATATTAGGAGTTTCTAAATAAAATAAATGATAGAGTCCAGCTACTACCAAGACTAACGTTTCTCCTCCATAACTTTCTTGAATAAATGTCATTATGAATTCAAATAATTTTATTGCATTGTTTGATGTAGCTGGGATAGAAAATTTTCTATCCCTTTCTTTTGCTTGCTTAAGTTGAAGCAGTTTGTATAAAAAATATACTAATTCCTCATGAGCTAAAGTTGGAGTAGTAATTGTGGGTAAACTATTACATAGAAGATCTAATAATTCCTTATCTTTCCCTCTCCTTACTGCATTGGAAGGATCTAATCGAGGAAAACGAGCGGGTTTATTGAGAAATGGCTCATTTGAACCGCCTAAAACCTTATCTAGAACAGTTTTCTCAAATGGAACGATAACTGTATGACATAAACTCCTCGCATCATAAGCACCTATTGAATTATCTTTTTTCTGTAAGCTTAAAATATCTATTTGTGCGTCGGTGGCTTTGGCTAAAAGTTGAGTAAACAGAATATATTTGAAGGTTTTATGATTACTTTCTAATACAGTATCAATGCATTTATTAAATTGGGTGTAGGTGTTTGGCTGAAAAGAAATGGCCTCTTTATAGCATTCTTCTAAAATAATTTTTGCTTGAGTATGGTTCATATCTTTATGATAACATCCTCTTAAAAGGTCATAATTTTAAAATTTTTATAATTTCTAATAGAAGAGGTAGCCAAAATTTGGCTTAAAACTCAGAATATAGGGAAAGAAAAAGTAAATAAGATCAACGCTTAAAAGGAAAGGAGAGCTAAAAATGAATTTCTTTTCAAAGGCTAAGCCTATTTTTAAACAG
>CAYMGC010000137.1:0-3125 GCA_964389885.1 uncultured Erysipelotrichaceae bacterium
GCCAACGACAAAGCGTTGGCTTAAAATTAGGCAGCGATTAATTGATCGGCCAATTCGTTCATGGCGGGTAAATCGCTCTCTTTTAAAGAGGTGGTGATGGTCACAATCGGATCCACATAGGTTAAGTTGGGGCAAGAGGACAAAATTTGTTTCATAGTTTTTGCCGCACTTGGCGCCCAAGAGCCGTTTTGAATCATACCGATAATGCGGTTTTTAAATCCCTTATGGGTCAAGATGGTTAAAACGCGTTCCATGGGGGCAAAGACACCAGCATCATAGGAGCAAGCTACTAACAAAATTTTGGGATACACAAAGCATTGGGCTACGGCTTCATGCACATCGCAACGGGTCACATCCAACATATGAACAGTTTGCCCTTTGTCTTTGAGAATTTCCGCCATTTTATCGGCTACTACATTGGTGTGGCCATGAATGGAGGCGACTAAGATCAAAATGCCTTCTTTTTCTGGTTTATAGCTGCTCCAGGTATCATACAAAGAAATGTAATGGCCCAAATCTTCGGTTAACAAAGGCCCATGGAGGGAAGCAATTTTTTCAATGTCTAAAGCAGCAGCCTTTTTCAGCAAGGCTTGCACTTGGTTGCCATATTTTCCTACGATATTTAAATAATACCGCCGGGCTTCATCGTCCCAAGGTTCATCGGCATCGCGGGCCCCAAATTTTCCAAACCCATCCGCGGCAAAGAGAATTTTATCTTTATCATCATAGGTCACAATGACTTCTGGCCAATGCACCATGGGAGCGGAAACAAAGTGAAGAGTACGACTACCAAGATCTAAGGTATCGCCCTCTTTAACACTTAAACGCTTGTCTTCAGGAATAGGGGTCATTTCGAAATTGGGCATCATCGTCCAAGCTTTGGCGCTGGTCACCACGGTCGCTTCAGGATGAGCAGCCAAAATGGCATCGATGCTGCCAGAATGATCGGGTTCTAAGTGTTGAATGAGCAAGTAATCAAGGGGTTCTCCATCCAAGACTTCCTCGACGTTGGCTAACCATTCCTGCGTTTTGCGGCGGTCAATTGTATCGATCAATATATTTTTTCCATCTTTAATTAAATACGAGTTATAGGCCATTCCATTGGGGACACGGTATTGGCTTTCAAACAAATCAATGTCGCGATCATCACAACCAACGGAGAAGACCTTTTCGGATACTTTTTCCATCGTATGCCTTCCTTTCCAAAAAATTTAAAGCGTACGCTTTTTCTTTTCTAGTTTAATCTACTTTCGAGTCTTATGGGTCAAGAAGCTACAGAGAAGAAAAGTAAAAAACAAAGATTTTAAATCTTTTTTTTCCTCGGATAAGTTGTTTTAAAGTTTGGCAGAGTTATTGTTTTTTTCAATTCGCCCTTTTAAGTCTTGCAATTGATCGGGGGAAAGCTCATCCAAATGTTCTAATTGATACAACATCCACGAAATGGATTCATTGCGGCGCTCCCGTACCTTTTCAAAGAGCCAAGACGCTCCCACTCCACAAATAAATCCAATCACAAAAATTCCATAAAGGCCTAAAAACACTGTAATCCATCGCGCTAAGACCGTCGTCACGGTAAAATCGCCTAAACCAATCGTGGTGACCACAATAAAGCCAAACCAAAAGGCATCGGCATAGGTGGGCAAATCCATGGGATCAATCCAATGCAATACCAAGCAACAGATGACATAAAACACCCCAAACGAGAGAAGGAATTTACCCGTATGCGTCTGTTTTAAGATGAGCGAAAATAAGGTAAACGATTTCATCGAAAATTCTTTTGATCTTGGCGAATGGATTGGACAAGTTTTTGGCGGTCTTCTTTGGATAATGTATCAACGTGAGACAAAGGCTCCTTGTATTTCTTAAGCAAGGCATTACGCTGATTGCTCATATTTTGTAAATAGTAGGAACCGACTAACCCTGGAATGTAGGCCATAATAATGGCGCCATAAATTCCAATAAAAGAAGTTAAGATGCGAGCAATGTTATTGGAGACAGTGTAATCGCCAAAGCCAATACTTGTGGCAATCGCAAATCCAAACCAAAGCGTATTGCCAAAGCGATGCGAAAAGGCAGTGGGTTCAATCCAATAAATAAGAAGACAATCGACCACAAAAAAGATCAAGAAGGCACCAAAGAGCTTATCGCCTCCGGTTTTTTGAATCATCATCCAATACTTGCGTAAAGTTTCCATTCCAATCATCCTTTCTTTCCTTATTTTAGTAAAGAAAGGCCCATTTGAAATGCCAAGCTTTTTAAAGAGAAAAGAAAGAACAAAAAAGTCCACCTATAGGTGGACAAAGAGTTTAGAGTGAAGCAAGCGATTCACTAGAAGAGGTTGAAGAAGAAGTAGAAGAGGAGCTTGAGGAGCTTGAGCTACTCGAATTGGAGTTTGGAGTTAAGGAAACAAGTTCTCCACTGCTCGTTTCTTCGATGGTTTCCATCACCCATTTACCGTTTTCAATCCGTAGGGTAATGGTATAGCCCACGTTGCCATTGGGCATATCGTTGAGTTCTGAAGCGAGCGAATTCAACAACTGAGGCGCATACGAACTAAAGATTTGGCGTTTAATGGCTTCAGGTCCTTGGAAAAGGGAAGAGGCAGCTCCAAAGAAATCCTTAGATAAATAGTCCCAAGCGGATTTTGTGACGCTCTTTAAGATAAAGCCTTCATCAAGTTCACTCATGGCTACGCCAGTGGTTTGAACTTGGACAATAATTTTGTCGTCTTCAAAGTTGATGGACTGAACCACGGAGTTTTGGGCTGTTTTTTCAAAAATGGTGGTCATCAAGTCGGCAGCTGCTTGTTCGCTTTCTTCGAGGTTGCCATATTCTTGAATTTCACTAAATAAACTTGCATAAAACTTCGTCAGACCAGACTCATCGCTTAAGGAAATGTCTTGGATGTTGCCAGCGGTTTTTTGCATATCGGTAGCAATGCTTTTGACGGCATTGCTCACTTGGAAAAATCCAAAGCATAAAAAGCCGACTAAGCACACCAGAATCACCAACAGCACCGCATTAAAAATGGACAGGAAAGAATGTTTTTTCATAGTCCCATTTTATCGAGGGTTTATGGGAGATTAAGTTGAAAAGCCCTAATCTTTTGCCCTTTTTTCTCTTTT
>CAYMGC010000138.1:0-3108 GCA_964389885.1 uncultured Erysipelotrichaceae bacterium
TTCTTAGATAACGCGATATGTTTTCCCTAACTTTTCTTATTGGATCTTAAAAGATCAAACAAAATTTAGAAACAGCCATAAAGAAAAAACGGCTGGCTAGCCGTTTTGGATTTAGTTTTTTAACGCTTGCAAAGGCGCGGGGATGCGTCCTCCACGGTTGACAAAGACAGAGTTGTTTTCCTGATTAATGGGCATGACGGGACCAGAACCAAGCAAGCCGCCAAAATCGAGTACATCGCCTACTTCTTTGCCAATCGCGGGAATAATGCGCACGGCAGTCGTTTTGGAATTGACCATTCCAATGGCCGCTTCATCCGCAATGATACCGGAAATTACATCGGCACTTGTCGAGCCAGGAACCACGATCATATCCAATCCAACCGAACAAACCGCTGTCATCGCTTCGAGTTTTTCAAGGTTTAAAACGCCCGTAGAGGCCGCATGAATCATTCCGGCATCCTCAGAAACAGGAATAAAGGCTCCCGATAAGCCTCCTACATGACTTGTAGCCATAACTCCACCTTTTTTTACGGCATCATTGAGCATGGCTAAACAAGCGGTCGTTCCATAGGCCCCACAGGTTTGTAAGCCCATTTCTTCTAAAATGTAGGCCACGGAATCGCCAATCGCAGGCGTAGGCGCTAAAGACAAATCGACAATACCAAAGGGAATGCCAAGCCGCTTAGAGGCTTCGCGTCCGACCATTTGGCCCATTCGAGTAATCTTAAAGGCTGTACGTTTGATCAAATCTGCGAGTTCATCCATAGGCGCTTCTTTTGAGGCTTTTGCCAACACGGCGCGCACCACGCCAGGACCAGAAACCCCCACATTTAAGACGCAATCGCCTTCGCCCACGCCATGAAAAGCACCTGCCATAAAGGGATTGTCCTCTGGCGCATTGCAAAACACCACCAATTTGGCGGCCCCAAGACAATTGTTATCGGCGCTCATCTTGGCGCTTTCTACAATAATCCGACCCATTTGTTTCACCGCATCCATATTAATCCCCGCTTTGGTTGAACCAATGTTTACCGAAGCGCAGACGTGCTGGGTTTGACTGAGCGCTCGTGGAATGCTTTCAATGAGTTCATAATCTCCATGAGAATATCCCTTTTGAACCAAAGCGGAGTATCCTCCGATAAAATTTACCCCTAGTTTTTGGGCACAACGCTCCAAAGTAAGCGCATATTCGATGGGATCCCCGCCACTTGCAGCCAATAAAAAAGCAATGGGAGTAACCGAAATGCGTTTATTGACCACCGGAATGCCATATTCACGGCTAATTTCATCGCCGACTTTGACCAAGTCTTTGGCCAAATGACAAATTTTACGTTCAATTTTACGACACGATTCATGAATGTCTTGATCCGCACAATCGAGTAAAGAAATACCCATAGTAATGGTTCGAATATCTAGGCATTCCTCATCAATCATTTTGATGGTTTCTAAAATTTTTTCTGTTTGCATCATCCCATTCCTTTCCTTAGATGGTGTGCATTGCCCGGAAAATCTCTTGGTTCATGACGCGAATCACCAAATTGTTGGCAATACCAAGCGCCTCAAACTCACTGGCAAAGGCATCAAAGGTGATATCCATTTGGTCCATGTTGACAATCATCGTCATGGAAAACACTCCATCTAAAATGGTTTGAGCGACTTCTAAAATATTTACATTGTGGTTGGCACAGCCATTTGCCGCCATGGCTAAAATACCCACCCGATCTTCTCCAATGACACTAATTACTGCATTCATCATTTTTCTCCTTTTATCGTCTGGCAATCCGATTTGATAGACGATGTGCTTTGACTTTAACACAATTGCTTAGAGCTATTTTTCCGCGTTTTGCCTAAAAAAGAAAGGCCCAAGTAAACTTGGGTCTTATCTTTTACTTCAGGTCTATGCGCACTTTGGCATAGCGAGCAAGTTCAGCGGGTTCAAAGACGGCTTGTAAGCCATCCAAATTGGCATCGTATTCACCAGGCGCAAAATGCGTATTGGCTTGTTTTTCAAAGAGTGCTTGCATCTCTTTGGTCAAATTTTTGGATAATGTAGAGGTTTTTACCGCTTTAATCACATTGTCTTTGTCCACCAACAAAGCTTGAATTTCCAAGTTATTGGCTTGGCGCAAGGCGTCTTGCTCATCACACTCTTGCACATTGAAATAAAAATCGCAGGTCTGGAAATGTTCATATTCGTTCGCTACACGAATACAGTTTTGGCAAACTTCTTATGCTTTCACATAAGCACAGACTATCTCTTCACCTTCGCCATGACGCGTTAAGGGCTGCCCACTTCGAAACCGCTTGGTTTCTACTTCCTTTTGGAATAGTCGTTGAACCTTCTTTTTTCAAAGCTTGGCTGCTGATTGCCCGTTGTGTTTTTATAAAACGAGCGTTTAGGATTTAACCATGCGCCATCCAGCTTATTTGTTTCTACTTTCGTGGCCTCAAGGCAAAGCTGGCTTTGGGGGTTTTCAGCAATTCGAGCAGTTTTTTCTTTGGCAAGTTTCCCTACCAACGGACTGAAAGGCGCGAGGCCTTTTGCCAATCCAGGGGACCGCCTTCCAATAAAAAGATCAGCAGTCCATTGGTCTCGCAAGCAAGCAGGGAAAATGGATCATTGGCCGCTTGTAGTTGGTTTTCATTCCACTCATCGTCCTTTACTACCAAATACAAAACGCCATCGACATAATCCACGGCTGTTCCCTCTTCGAGATCCCAAGGGATGATTTCATTTTTTTTCATCGGTTATTAGTATAACATTGTCCCTAAAAAGCTTTGGAGGAAACGAAAAGCGAAGACCACACAAAAAAGCCATCACAAGATGGCTTTCAAAAGACTTTAAATGTGAGCCAGATTGGAATCGCGGGCTACTTTTTGCGCAGCGGTTACGATAGCCATCTTATAAATTTCTTCTTCGTTGGCTCCACGCGACAAGTCGTTGATTGGAGCGTTCAATCCTTGAAGAATCGGTCCAATGGCTTCCCAACCACCAAGACGAGCCGCAATTTTATAGCCGATATTACCAGAGGATAGGTTTGGGAACACAAAGGTATTGGCATGACCCGCTACTTTGGAATCAGGCGCTTTTAAAGCCGCTACTTCAGG
>CAYMGC010000139.1:0-3042 GCA_964389885.1 uncultured Erysipelotrichaceae bacterium
CGAAATTCTACTCAAAACTTTAACTTAATGACATTACGCTGGGCAGGGCTTTTTGTTTTAGTCTTCGTCCGTATGACGTAATCGGGGTTCAAAATTTTTGGCGGCCATGACAATCAGTTTGGCCGCATCGCCTAAAGTAAAACTGCCCGTATCGATGCACAGGTCAAAATAAAAGGCTCGGCCCCATTTTCGAGCGGTAAAGTATTGATAGTGGGCTTTGCGTCGTTTGTCTTTTTCTTTTAAACGGTTTTCAATTGGAATAGCCGTTTCCCCATATTCTTGTAAAATACGTTGCTTACGCACTTCTTCGTTGGCATAGACAAAACAACTCAATACATTGGGATCATTGCGCAACAAATAATCAGCACAACGGCCAACAATGACACAATTGCCTTTTTGCGCCAATTGAAAAATTACACGCCCTTGGGCTTCAAACAATTGTTCATTGAGATTAAAGCCAAAGGTTCCTGAAGCCAACATAGCCGCAAAACGACTTTGTTCTTCGCTGTTTTCTTCGATGAAATTGGTCGCAAAGCCGGTTTCTTTGGCGATTTTTTCGACAAGATTCCAATCGTAAAAATCATAGCCCAACGCTTCCGCCACCATTTTTCCAACGGTGCGCCCTCCAGAGCCAAATTCACGGGTAATGGTAATAATAGAAGCAGCCATTTTTGGTGGTTTAAACCCCTATCCCCCTCTCTTTTTATCTTTAAAAGATCTGTTTCTTTAAAAAAAGTCTAACATAATTGAAAGCCCTTTTTCTATGTACCGTTTAGCCTTTCCTAAAGCCTAAAATCAAAAAAATCCTCCTAAAAAGGAGGAAAACGCTTAAAGGGCGAGTGGTTTATCTGCGGCTCCATAGTTGGCATAGTAATCTTGAATTTGTTTTTCCAAATTTGCATCCAGAAGATTGCGTTCTTTTAAGCTCAAAACCACTTCTGGCATCGAAACAATCGCTGCGGTAGGAAAGCCATAGGTATCCTTTACTTCTTGCAAAGCCGAATTTTGTCCTTTTCCTTTTTCGGCCCGATCTAAGGACACCATTAAGCCTTTGATTTCGACATTGGCCGCATTTTTGACTTTGGGAACGGTTTCTTCCATGGATTTTCCCGAAGTGGTCACATCTTCAATCATGATCACACGATCCCCATCGCGCAGTTTCGTCCCTAAAAAGCTCCCTTTATCGGCCCCATGGTCTTTGTCTTCCTTGCGATCGCTGCAATACCGAATTTCTTTGCCAAAAAGATCGTAGTAAGCCTCAGCTGTTACGACCGCTAAAGGGATGCCTTTATAAGCGGGACCAAAGAGGACATCAAAGTCATCTCCGTATTGGTCATGAATGGCTTGGGCGTAAAATTCTCCGAGTTTACGCAATTGACGGCCATTTTCATACCCACCAGCGTTCATAAAAAAAGGAGAAATACGGCCCGACTTTAAAGTAAAGGTTCCAAATTTCAAAACGCCACTTTCGAGCATAAAATCGATAAAATCTTGTTTGTATTGTTCCATTTCAATTCCCCCTTGTCTGGCTAAAACCATAGCCTAAAATTTGTGTTAAACAAGTCGTTTTGCGTTTTTTTAAGACTTTTAAGGCCATAACACTGCGAATCAAAGATTCTTTCTTAAAAAAGGTCTCTTGATCGCTTATGTAAAACTCGTTATTGTTAATATAATCATTTACCTAAAGCTTAAAGTAAAAAGCGTATAAGGCTTTTGTTGGGGCGCTTTAAAATCGCAAAAAAGCTCTAAAGAAAGTTTAGAAGATTTAAAGCGCGCAAACAAAAGCAAGTAGAGGAATCAAAGGGATACAAAATAAGAGTGAAAGGAGGACGGCAATTCCTCTCCATTTTTTTGGGGTATCCTTGCCGAATTTCACGATGACGAAAAAGCAAGAAAAAGGCCAAGAACTGGAAAATAATGTCTACTTTTGGCAAAAGCTTGACACCTTGCTTTTATCTGGAAAATTGGAATGTATTCGTAAAGCGGGTGATCCAAGCGTGGATTGTCCTCAATTGACCTATCCGGTGGATTTCATGGCCTTAAAGGATGTGATTTCCGCTAAGGATGTGCCGCTCTATTGTTTTGTAGGCAGTGAAAAACCATTAAGTGCCAGTGCTATTTTAGTGCAAGCGGATATTTTATCGCGTGAAGTCCTCACCAAAGTCTTGGTAGGATGCACCCAAGAGGAATGTACATTAATTTTGAAGTTTATCAATGCCATGGAATTTCAAAAAGCCATCCTCATTCGCCGAGGAGTCCAAGCTCCCTCTTGGGCCCGTGGTGAGTAAAGGATCAGGCTTAACTTAGCGAAAGAGTTTCTCTATTTTAGGTAGGCACTCTACACTCTTTCTTTTTCAAGAAAGGAGTATACTACAAGCATAACGATGGAGGAAAAACATCATGGATTTAAAAGGTTCTCAAACCGAGAAAAATCTTCAAGTTGCTTTAGCGGGTGAATCCCAAGCTTATACAAAATATCAATGGTTTGCGGCACAAGCTAAAAAAGAAGGTTATAACCACATTGCCAATATCTTTAATGAAACATCTGGAAATGAAAAAGCCCATGCCAAAATTTGGTTTAAATATTTAATGGGCGGCGAAGTTCCTTCGACTATGGACTGCCTCAAAATGGCTTGGGATGGCGAAGAATACGAAACCACCACAATGTATGCTGATTTCGCAAAAGTAGCGGAAGAAGAAGGCTTTAAAGAAATCGCACGTAGAATGGAACTGATTGGTGAAATCGAAGCGCATCACCGTGACAGATATGCTGACATGATGAACTTATTACAAAATGATCTCATGTTCACCAAACCAGAACCTGTAAATTGGATTTGCTTGAACTGTGGATACGTTGTAAAATCCAAAACGGCTCCAAAAATTTGCCCCGTTTGCAAACATCCACAAGCTTGGTTTGAATGCTTCGTTGACTACAACCAAGATCTTGCCAATCCTTCGGGCCTCTAAACTAAGACTTTTAAAACTCGGCTTAGCCGAGTTTTTTCTTTGCCTTGAAGTCCTTTTTAATGGTCATTTATAGAA
>CAYMGC010000140.1:0-2997 GCA_964389885.1 uncultured Erysipelotrichaceae bacterium
GCCTCAGCTTTTGCTTGGGCTTCGGCTTGCTCTTTGGCCTTGGTTAAATCCCCTGGTTCTTGAAGCTGTGATTTGGCCGCTTGCATTTGAGCGGCCAAACTTTTTAAATCCTGCGTTACCGAAGGAGCTGGACTCACTTGCCCATTGGGCGAATTGACCACCACTTTTGTTTTGTTCGTGGGGTTGGTATTGGTTTGCGCTAAGCTTTGATCGGCTAAGCGAATGCGTTTATTGGTGTTGGTTTTACTGGAGCGTTTAGGCACGGCGTTTTGGGCGTTGCCCGTTTGTTTGGCCGCAAATTGTGCCAAGTCTTGGATCGGAATGGTTTCCTTGGCAGTTTGATCTTGAACGTCCATTTCGTCTTGATGCATGTAAAATCCCCTTCTTGTTCCTTGTTTTCCACACGAAAAAGCAAAGCTTGCCACTCTTTTTAATATTCTCTTTCATTTTTTGGTGGAAAAACAAAAGCACGAACCATGGAAAGTCCTTTCCATGGGCCAAGGTTGAACTTGGTTTCTAAAGTCTTATTGTGGACTCTTTTGAGGCAAAAAGGAAACATTTCCTTTTTTTAAGCCCTTATTTGTTTTATGACTCTACCATTTTTCGGCGAACTCTTCCTGCTTTTCGGGTTCTACCTTTTCTTCCAACCATTCTTCTTGAATGTGGCTTTCAGGAAGCGCCATTTTTAACGCAGCTGGAATGACTTTGATGTCCACCCGATCATGAATGCCGCCAAATTCGCCATCCAAGGTCCAAGCGGCGTGCTTGGATTCAAATTGAAACCACGGACTTTGCACCTGAATAAACAAGGGATGACTAAAATCCGAGCGCGTAATGCCCGCAATGATCGCATTGAGTTCGCTTAAATTCATGGGGCGGCGAATAAAAAGCCCTTCTAAAAGGCCATCGTGCCAATTGAACAAGTTTTTGGTAAAAAACTCGGTGCCCGCAACGTATTTGGAGTTGGACACCATGCCATACAAAAAGTCGCCTTGGCTTTCGCCCCCTTGCCAGGTGATTTTCATGGTTTCACAATTGTTTTCCCAATGGGCAAAATCCACGGTTGTCAGGGCTTCTAAAACATAAGCTAAAGATCCCAAGCGCTTTTTTTTGCGCTGCGGGGTGCGATACGAAACACTTGTACCAATGCCAAAGGCCGCGACATAGGTAAAGTATTCCTCATTAAAAGTGCCACTATCTAAACTCGTCCACGTTTTGCCACACGCAATGTGCCCCGCTTCTAAAATGTCTTTGGGAATATCGTGGGTACTGGCAAAATCATTGACGGTGCCACTTGGAATATAGCCAAGCAAGGGCATATCGATGCCTTGCATCCAGCCATTGATCGCTTCATGCATCATGCCATCGCCGCCACAAACGACCAAACGATCAAAAAAAGCGCCATGCGATTGAATAAATGCTTTGGCATCTCCCGCAAAATGGGTGGGATAGACGCTCGTTATAAATCCCGCATTCGAAAACAGTTCGATTAAATCAGCCAAACAATTGCGAATGCGTCCATCGCCCGAAAATGGGTTATACAGCAACAAGAGTTTTTTCATAAGGCCTCCTTATTACTTAAACACACCCTACAAGGATACGGTAAAATGTTTATATTTTGAAAGAAGAACGTAAGAGGCCAAAAGGAAGACCCCTTTTGGCCATCATCTGCCTTATACTAAATTAGAATCCTTTTTAAAAGAAGGAGGAATCCATGAAAATCGTGTTGACCTTTGTGGTGCCCTTTATCTTGTCAGCTCTTTTGATCCCTGTAGTCAAAGTGGTCTCCAAGTGGACGGACGCTTGGGCCAAACAAAATAATCGCACCATTCATCACGGCATCATTTCTCGCATCGGGGGCATTGCGATCTTTTTTTCCTTTACGACGGGCTTATTGTTATTTTTTACGCCCGATCGCTCCACGATGGGGGTCTTTTTAACGAGTTCCATTATGTTTTTAATCGGCCTATGGGATGACTTTTTGGATTTACCCGCCAAGTTTAAATTTGGCTTGCAGCTTTTAGCGGCCCTGATTTTGTTGTACTTTGGCGTAGGCGTCGATACGCTGCGCATTTTCCGCTTTTCCATTACCGATCCCCTCATCTGTGGAATCTTTACTATTTTATGGATTGTGGGCATTACCAATGCGATCAATTTTTTGGATGGCTTAGATGGCTTATGCGGGGGCATGATTTTGGTCATGTTGTCGGTTGTCAGTGCCATTTCCATTGTGGATCGCCGTGGGGACATCATTCAGCTCTCTCTCATTTTAATGGGGGCGATTTTAGGCTTCTTGTTGTATAACGCCCACCCAGCCTCAATCTTTATGGGCGATTGTGGCTCACTTTTTTTAGGCAGTACGATCGCTTCGCTTTCGCTTTTAGGGTTTAAGTCCTCCACGATGATGACCTTAGGCTTTCCGATCTTGATCTTATTTTTACCCATTATCGATACCTTTTCGGCGATGTTGCGACGTAAGATTAAAAAAATTCCCATGGACCAAGCGGATCGCTCCCATTTGCATCATCAATTGATGAGTCGCTTTGGCCAGACCCATAGTGTCATCATCATGTGTGGTATTACCTTTGGCTTTGGGATGAGCGCTTTTCTCTACATTTCCAATCGCTTAGCCGGCTTAATCATGATGTTGGTGCTTTTTATTGGCGTTGAACTCTTCATTGAACGCACGGGCATGATCTCTCCACACTTTCATCCCGCTCATTCCTCGGTTCGCCTATTAAAGCGCACCATTGCCCAAGCTAAGCATCCAGTGACCATGAAACAAACCAATAAGACGGATGAAGAGTTAAGTCCACATATTGCCGAAGTCAAAACAGAGAATTTACAGGACACTAAGGATTTTACCGAAGAGCTGTTTCAACCCGAGCCCTTTGATGAATCCTCCATTCCCGTACAAAAAGCACGTCCTGAAAAAAACGATCCGCCCGCCAAAGGCTTATCCAAGTATGCCAATTGGCAAGAATACGAAACACTTCC
>CAYMGC010000141.1:0-2873 GCA_964389885.1 uncultured Erysipelotrichaceae bacterium
ATAGCTCTTCAAAGGTCCAACTGTCAGTAGACGTATCCGTTAAATTATAGATAGCCTTACGTTCATAATCCGTCATCCACTTTTCACTTTGGAAATCCTTAATTTGCATACTTTCTTCTTTCTAGTCCTTATCTATGGTAAGACTAGCCATTCCTTTCTAAAACCTTCCCCACCCATCATAAACAAAAAAACCTGTAAGCCACTCCTAGGCCTACAGGTTTAAAAGTTACTGATAAAACACTTTGGATAAGAACTCTTTGGCTCGATCACTTTTTGGCGCGGTAAAGAACGTTTCCGAATCCGCTTCTTCTACGACTTTTCCTGCTTCTAAAAAGACTACCCGTGTTCCCACTTTACGCGCAAAGCCCATTTCATGGGTAACGACAATCATGGTCATTCCTTGATTGGCCAGTTCTTGCATAACTTCCAACACTTCTTTGATCATCTCAGGATCCAAGGCGGAGGTGGGTTCATCAAAGAGCATGATTTCTGGATTCATACATAAAGCCCGAGCGATGGCTACGCGTTGCTTTTGACCGCCAGATAAGGAGTTAGGATAGCTATCCTTTTTGTCCAGTAAGCCTACTTTACCAAGATACAACAAAGCGACTTCTTCCGCTTCCTGATCGTTGCGTTTTAAAACGGTCGTTTGCGCCAACTTGCAGTTTTCTAAAACGGTTTTATTGGGAAACAAGTTAAAGTGTTGAAACACAAAGCCCATCCGATTGCGCAATTCCCGATATTCCGCTTTGTTTTTGGGATCCAAAATGACTCCATCCACTTTTACGGTGCCACTATCAGGAACCTCCAAGCCGTGAATGGAGCGCAAGAAAGTGGATTTACCCGATCCGGAAGGTCCAATGAGGCATACCACTTCACCTTTTTTTACTTTAAGACTTGCATCGTTTAAAGCATGGAGCTTTTCAAAGTGTTTAGAAAGATGATCGGCTTCGACCATATATGTTTCTTTTACTGGTTTAGTCACTGACCGCCAACCTCTTTTCTAGTTTATGAGCCAACCAACTGATGATCAGCGTCATTACCAAATACAAAACCCCCGCCGCAAGCAAAGGCGCTAAGTAATCATAATAACGCGCCCCTAACACTTGGGCATCATACATCAATTCGGCAGCTCCAATACAGCTCGCTAAAGAACTGTCTTTGATTAACGTGATAAACTCGGAAACCAAAGGCGGAACAATTCGTTTGAAAGCTTGAGGCAAAATGATTTGAAACATCATTGGCCAATAGCCAATACCAAGCGTCTCACAAGCTTCCCATTGGCCTTTATCGACCCCTTTAATCCCAGAACGGAAAAGCTCACATTGATAGGCTCCGGAGTTTAAAGACAAAGCCGTCAACGCGACTCCATATACATCCATACGGACTCGCACGCCAGTCATCATGCGAATGAGAACCGGAATTCCAAGATAGAAAAACATAATTTGAAGCAACATAGGGGTGCCGCGGAAAATTTCAACATAGGCCCCACAAAGCCAGTTGAAAATTTTAACTTTGGACAAGCGCCCAGCCGCTAATAATATGCCAATAACCATGCCAATTAACAAAGCGCCTAAGGCAAGAGCTAGAGAAATTCCAGCTCCTTTGAGCAAGAAGATTAAATTTTCAGGCGTTAATATTTGATTCATCGACAGGCCTATTCCTCAACTACAAACCATTTGGAGGTTAAAACTTGATACTCTTCGCTTTGTTTAAAAGCGGCAATGGCTTCATTGATTTGATCCATGAGGTCTTGATGTTCAGAAGTGGAGTAAATGATATTTTCTTCTTCCATCAAATCTTCGCCGATGATTTTATAGCCGCCTTCGGCTACATATTGATCCGCTACGGCTTGATCAAGCACAACGGCATCCAAACCATGGGCTTTTAAGCTTTCCATCATTAAGTTGGCATCGGATGTCGCTTTTACATTGGCCCCTTCAATCGTGGCTGCAGCTTGCTCACCCGTAGCGCCTTGTTGCGCGCCTACATCTTTGCCATTTAAATCTGCAGTGGACGTAATATCAGAATCTTCCGCCACCACAATGACTTGAGCGGAATCATAGTAGGAATCGGAGAAAATGCCTTGGCGGTTTTCATCATACGTAAAACCCGAAATTCCAAGATCAATTTGGCCAGCTTGAAGACTTGAAATAATGGTATCAAAGGACAATTCCTCAAACTCATAGGTATAGTTGTGGCCATTTTCATTAAGATAATTGAAAATCCATTCAGTCATTTCGGGATCAAAGCCCTCAATTTCTCCACTTGTGGATTTCGATTCATAAGGTGGATAATCTGGCGAAATACCAATTAAAATCAATTGAGCTTCCTCTGCTTTACTGGTAGTCGTTGAAGTGGATGTATCACTAGAGCAAGCTGCAAGGGCCATCGCAAGAGTTGCGCCAAGAGCGACAAACATTCGTTTTTTCATAATTGTTTCCTTTCTCAAAGGTTCATACCAAAAGAAGACCAACGCAAGAAGACTTGTATAGTCCTTGAAGAAAAAAAGCGCCCTTCAATTGAAAGGACGCTGGACGCGCGGTACCACCTGACTTCCCTGACGCAATTTGGGGCCAGGACTCTTTTTCCTTAACGCGGATGAGACGGCGGGGATTGACCCGCACTCCAAGATGCGTTCGGGACATTTCACTAACAGTTTTCACCGCCCACTGTCTCTCTTTAAGCTTCCAGTCCGTACTCCTTCTTTTCATTGTATTCGCACTGATTTAAACACACACCTTATCAAAGTGCAACGGCTTTTTGCAATTCTATTTCAATTCTTAGCCCTTTCTAGGCGATCTTTTCTATTTTTTTCTTCTTAGATAACGCGATATGTTTTCCCTAACTTTTCTTATTGGATCTTAAAAGAT
>CAYMGC010000142.1:0-2848 GCA_964389885.1 uncultured Erysipelotrichaceae bacterium
TATAGAAAAAGAGGACTCAACTGATGCCAAACATTACTGGTCATACTGAACTTGTGGGCTTAATGGCCTATCCTATTCGTCACTCCCAATCTCCGGCTACTCATAACCTCGCCTACGATAAAAATGGTGATGATGTAGTCCAACTCGCTTTTGAAGTAGACAACGATTCCCTTCCCGCAGCTGTAGAAGCCATTCGTGCGCTTCGTATGCTCGGTTCGAACATCTCCATGCCTAATAAAACTGTCGTTCACCAATATTTAGACGAAGTGGACGATGCAGCTCGTCTTTGTGGAGCCATCAACACAGTGGTCAATCAACGCGACGAAGAAGGCAAAGTAACTGGCTATTTAAAAGGCTACAACACCGATGGCATGGGCTATTGGCAAGGCATTAAAGAAGAAGGTATCGACTTTAAAGGCATGAAGATGGTTTTAATCGGTACTGGTGGAGCGGCTACGGCCATTGCTGTACGAGGTGCCTTGGATGGTTTGAGTGAAATTGCTATTTTCAACATCAAGGATAAATTTTACGATCGTGGTCAAGAAATCGTCGATATCATCAACGAAAATACCGATTGCAAAGCTTCGATGCATGATTTAGCCGATTTGGATCTTTTAAAACAAAAGATGCATGAAGCTGACATTTTCTGTGATGCCACGGGTGTAGGAATGCATCCTTTAGAAGATCTGTCCAATATTCCAGATGGATCCTTCTTCAAACCCGATTTAATCGTTACGGATACGGTGTATGCTCCAAGAGAAACCGTGATGATGAAACAGGCCAAAGAAGCTGGGGTAGAAAAAGTCTACAATGGATTGAGCATGATGCTTTTCCAAGCTTTAATTGCGATTGAACTCTACACTGGAAAATCCACTGACGTAGCTTACATGAAAGAAAAACTTGGAATTTAATTTTTAGCTTATCTTTTCCTTTTGTTTTTAAGCGTAGAATGGTTTTTAATCATTCTGCGCTTTTCTTATAGGCGCTCAAAAGTGCTTTATTCATGCTAAAAATGCCCTATAATTTTTGAAATCTAGCCCGATGACTTTACACGCTTTAAAAGGCGGGCCTATACTTTTTTAACATTTGGCTTTAAGCCAAATGTTCTTTCATGAGACGTGAAAGTTTCAAAAAATAAAAAAGTATAAGGAAAAAAATAGTATGGATAAGCTCAAAAAACTTCGAAACGATTTGGAAATGTGCGATGACGTTCTTATCGACATGTTGCGATTACGTTATCAAATCGTCCAAGAACTCATCAACTACAAACAAGAAAATCATATGTCTGTGGTGCAATTGGACGAAGAAGATCGCAAAAAGAAAAAGTTCGCTGAGAAGTTAGAGGACTATGAATATAGCCGTTCGATTATGCGCGTTTATGACAACATTGTGTATCATTCCAAGCGCATTCAATCGCACGAAGTCTTTGGCTTCAATATTTTTTTGATTGGCTTTATGGGAGTTGGAAAAAGCACGCTCTCCCGCGTTTTAAAAGATACCTTTGCCATGGATGTTATTGAAATGGACGAGATTATCGCCAAACGCAATGGCATGAGTATTTCCGAAATTTTTGATTTGCATGGAGAAGACTATTTCCGCAATGAAGAAACAAATTTATTGAAAGAATGTGAAGGAAAGAAAAACCAAATTGTGTCGTGTGGTGGTGGTGTAGCCATGCGTCAAGTCAATGTGGATGAAATGCGTAAAAGTGGAAAAGTGGTCCTCTTGACGGCTTCCCCAGCCACCATTTTAAAACGGGTTGAGGATAGTCATGACCGTCCACTTCTAGAAAATAACAAGACCATTGAACACATTTCCGATTTAATGACCAAACGCGCACCCGCTTATCAAGCAGCTGCGGATATTGTGGTCAACACCGATAACAAATCTGAAATTGAAATTTGTGAAGAGATTATTGCCAAAGTGAATGAACTAAACGCCCAAGCGGCCTAGTTTTATCAAACACTCAGTCTAGAAAGGACTCGATTATGTCTACAATTACTGGTCATACTGGATTACTCTGTCTTCTTGGCAGTCCTGTTGAACACTCCATTTCACCTGCGATGCAAAATGAAGCCTGCCAACAAAATGGGCTAGATTATGTATATCTGGCCTTTGATACGCCTGAAGAAAAAATGCCTGAAGCCGTGGAAGCCTTAAAACTTATGAAGGCTAGAGGCTGGAATATCACCATGCCAGGCAAAAACATTATGGTGAAACTGGCCGATGAACTTTCTCCCGCTTGCGAAATTGGAGGAGCTTGCAATACCATCGTCAACGACAATGGAAAACTCATCGCTTACACTACGGATGGTATTGGATTTATGAATGCTGTCAAAGATTGTGATGTGGATATTATTGGAAAAAATATGACTTTGCTTGGCGGGGGTGGAGCCGCTACAGCGATTTTGGTTCAAGCTGCTTTAGATGGAGTAAAGGAAATCGATGTATTTAATATTCGTGATGCCTTTTATCCTCGCTTAGAAGAGATCGCTAAACAACTCAACGAACGAACAGATGCCACGGTACGTGTTCACGATTTTTCCGATCCCGAAGAATTAAAAACAGCGATTGCCAACAGTGCCATTCTTGTCAATGGAACCTCAGTTGGAATGGCTCCAAAAACAGAGAACAGTCTAATTCAAGATCCTTCTGTTTTCCGTCCCGACTTATTTGTCTTTGATGTCATCTATAACCCCAAAGAAACCAAGCTTTTAAAAGATGCCAAAGCAGCTGGATGTAAAACGTCCAATGGACTATACATGCTTCTTCATCAAGGAGCGGCAAGCTTTAAACTTTGGACGGGTAAAGAGATGCCCGTGGAACTGATTCGTGAAAAATATTTTTC
>CAYMGC010000143.1:0-2804 GCA_964389885.1 uncultured Erysipelotrichaceae bacterium
GATTCAGAGTGGGATCGCTTTTTTCATCAAAATATCGCCAATTCAAATGATTCCATTGAATCCAAAACCCAACGCATTCAAGAAGATTTCATTCAAGCCTTTGAAGACGATCAAGGAAAGACGCATAACATCAAACTCATCGATAAAACCAATCTCCCTCATAATCGTCTTCAAGTCATTAACCAGTATGGAGTTGGACAAAAAGAGGGAGCGAAGCATGATAATCGCTATGATGTGACCATCTTAGTCAACGGATTGCCCCTCGTTCACATTGAACTCAAACGTCGAGGAGTGCAGCTGCGCCAAGCTTTTAATCAAATTGAACGCTATCAACGAGAGAGCTTTTGGGCACAAAGTGGTTTGTTCAATTATGTTCAAATTTTCGTGATCTCCAATGGAACCGAAACCAAATATTATTCCAATACTACTCGTTATAACGTCACCCAAGAAAACCGCAAAAAAGGGCAAGGAGCTAAAACGAGCAATAGCTTTGTGTTTACCTCCTATTGGGCCGATGCAAACAATAAAAATATTCCAGATTTGGTCGATTTCACCAAAACGTTCTTTGCTCGCCATACTCTTTTAAGCATTTTGACCAAGTATTGCGTCTTCACCTCTGAAAAAATGCTTATGGTCATGCGACCTTATCAGATTACAGCTACAGAACGAATTTTAAATCGAATCGAAATGGCCAATAGCTATAAAAAATATGGTTCAGTGGAAGGGGGAGGCTACATTTGGCATACGACAGGATCGGGTAAGACTTTGACTAGTTTCAAAACCGCTTTACTGGCTACTTCTCTTCCTTATATTGATAAAGTGCTTTTTGTGGTGGATCGTAAAGACCTCGACTATCAAACTATTAAAGAATACGATCGCTTCAAAAAGGGAGCCGCGAATTCGAATACCTCTACAGCTATATTAAAAGAACAGCTTGAGGATCCAAACGCTAAAATCATCATTACCACGATTCAAAAGCTCTCAAGTTTCATTAAGAAAAACAAGCATCATTCAGTTTACAACCAACATCTCGTTTTCATTTTCGACGAATGTCATCGGAGTCAATTTGGAGAGATGCATCAATCCATCATTAAAAATTTCAAAAAGTATCATCTCTTTGGCTTTACGGGAACGCCTATTTTTGCGGCTAATGCTTCCGGATCAGGAGCAAAGACACCTTTTCTAACCACCCAACAAGCCTTTGGAAATCAGCTTCATGCCTACACCATCGTGAATGCGATCCACGATAAAAACGTATTGCCTTTCCATGTCGAATACCATAAAACCATGAAAGGAGATGACGAGATAGAGGATGAAGAGGTTTGGGATATCAATCGGTCCAAAGTGTTGATAGATCCAGAGCGTATTTCTCTTATTACAGAGTATATCTTAAAAGTATTTCCTCAAAAGACGTATCAAAACGACAAAGCGTATGCGATTCGTTCCTTGACAAATATTGCGGAAAGTATTGAAAAGGATAAGAAAAAAAAGAACACTACGGAAAAATGGGAAAAACGAACACAAAAAGGCTTTAACTCCATTTTAGCGGTTTCTTCCATTCCCATGGCTATTGCCTATTATCAAGAATTTCAAAACCAAATGAAGCGTTCTAAAGATCCAAGAAAAAAACTCAAAGTAGCCATGATTTATAGCTATGGAGCCAATGAAGCTGAAGAAGCAAGTGGCTTATCGGAAGAAAATTCCGAAGATACCATTAACTTAGATAAATCCTCCCGAGAATGGTTGGAAACAGCTATTCAAGACTACAATCAGATGTTTCACACCAATTACGATACATCGAGTGAGAAATTCCAAAATTACTACAAAGATGTATCGGCACGAATGAAAAATAAGGAAATCGATGTCCTCATTGTGGTGAATATGTTCCTCACTGGATTCGATGCCACGACCCTCAATACTTTATGGGTGGATAAACATCTTAAAATGCACGGTCTGATCCAAGCGTTTTCCCGTACCAATCGCATTTTGAATTCGGTAAAACAGTTTGGAAACATCGTTTGTTTTCGCAATTTACAAAAAGAAGTCGATGAAGCTTTAGCGCTCTTTGGCGATAAAGAGGCAGGGGGAATCGTACTGCTGCCAAGTTTTCAAGAACTTTATTCTGGGTATACGGATTCCAATGGAAAAGAACACCTTGGCTATTTGGAACAAATTCAAATTCTTCTAAGCCAATTTCCACTAAGTGAACAAATTTTTGGCGAAAAGCGTAAGAAAGATTTCATTACATTGTTTGGAGCCATATTGCGCCTGCGTAATATTTTAGCTTCCTTTGATGAATTCGATGAAAATGAAGCCATATCGCTAAGAGACTTTCAAGATTACCTCAGTTACTACAATGATTTGAAGGATGAATGGAATGAAGAGAAAAAGCGTGGAGCTTTAGCCGATATCGATGATGACATCGTCTTTGAAATTGAGTTGTTACGCCAAATTGACGTAAATATCGATTATATCTTGACTCTTGTTAAGCAATATCATGAATCCCATGAAAAAGATAAAGAACTCTTAATCACCATTCAAAAGACCATCGATTCAAGTCCAGAGTTGAGGAGTAAAAAAGAACTCATTGAAGGATTTTTAAAAAAACTAGGTGAGGTGAGTGATGTCTATGTTCAGTGGAAAGAATTTGTCTTTGAAGAAAAAGAGAAAGATTTAAAAGTACTTATAGCTGAAGAAAAACTCAAATCAGAAGAAACGAGACGCTTTTTAGAAGCTTCCTTTCAAAATGGAGAAATTAAAACCATTGGCACTGATCTCAATAAAATCATGCCGCCAATTTCTCG
>CAYMGC010000144.1:0-2795 GCA_964389885.1 uncultured Erysipelotrichaceae bacterium
AAAGGAAAGGCAAGCATTTTTGTGAAAAAAATTAAAAAATTCACAAAAGTATTTTTAATTCTTATGAGCTATAAAAGCTTATCCTTTTTACTCCTATTTTTAATTTTTGTCAATAGAAATAAAAAATCGCCAATGCCAACGCAATGACGATTTTATAAATTAGGAATAATTACTTTCATCTAAAGCACTTGGATCTCCATAAAGGAAGTCCACAATTCGGGCAACTGGCATCTCTCGTAAATGGTCTGGATCCGCTAAAGTTTCTTCATTAAAACGAAATTGATCATAATAAAGATATCCATTATCCACTAAAGGATTCCATCCATTGTTTTGATATAACAAAGCGGTTTGATAAGCAATACCAGGAGTTCCAGACATGCGAACGCCAGGAGGGCTACTGTGTAAAAGTAAAACACTTCCATCCTCAAATTGACCCAGAGCAATATAAATATGGCCTTGATCGGTCATCATCAAATCTCCTGGCAAAATTTCAGTTACTTCATCGGCTGTTTTATAGGTGCCATAACCAAGACCACTGAGAAATTCGCCATATGTTTCAGAAAGTGAAACATAATCTTGTTTTTGAGGCAAAGTATTGTATAAAACCCAACCCACATAACCAGAGCAATCAAGTCCATTATGAATTTCATAAATATGATCTTCAGCTACATAGTTATAACGATTAGCTTCATAAAATTCTTTCCACGATGAAACAAGTCCAAGGGTCATAGAATCCTCATTTCCCCCTGTATCTTCCTCATTCCATCCACCTCCCCAAACATATAAAACTTGATCTTTGGGTTCAAGTGCATGCCGTAAAAAATCGGTTAAAGTAGCAGTTGGAGCCTTTGGTTCTTCGCTAGAAACTACAGAGGCACTGCTTAAGCTATTTGAAGCACTCGATGATTCTACGGTTTTATTTGTGGCATTAATTTGATTGGTTGAATTGAAGCTCACCTCACGGATCGCTAAAAGGCCTAGCCCCACACAAATCATCAAAAAAAGCCCACCCATTAAAATTTTTATCCAACGATTTTTCATAGAATGAAATAATATGAACGAAATTTAAACTTTTATAAGATTAAAATGTTCACCTATTGGTCTTAAGTAGCTAGTTTCTCTACCTTTTTTCCTTTCATATTTTTTTCTATTCTTCTCATTTTTCTAAAGAGAAAATGAAAAAAATAGATTTTAGATGGATCTTACGCAGAAGATTCATCGGAAGAGGTTGAATTTCCAAGTTCTTGATTGTTTTGCTCTTCCATTTTCTTCTTCTCTTCCTCAGTTAATTCTGGCAAAGTTTGACCATCTAACCCGGCCCGATCCTCAATTACATCTGGAGGATTGGACATTTGTCCATTAAGATTGACAAAATGCGTTAAGTCTTGACCAGCGTAATAATTTGAGTTATAGCGATTTTGAAAATATTCAAGACAAATTTTGCCAATATCAGCTAATAAATTCATTCCATCGGTTTTTGAGATACAAGAATAGATAGAAAGCGTAAAGGGAGCCAGTCCATTAGAAATTCCAACTGCATTTCGCACTTCATCGATATTTCCAATTTTTTGAATATACGTTCCAGGAACATCTCGATTCAAGAAAGTGTCATAGGCTGTATATTGTAACCAAAATTTTAAATCATTGAAAATAGTTGGAGTATTGTAAACATAATTCAATAAACGCATCATATAGTCTGCATTAATTACATTGCTTTGCTCAGAGAAAAAATCTTCCGTTTGAGGTTGATCCGTATATTGAGCTACAATTTCTTTAAATTTGTCATATCCTCCAATATGTTCATAAAGCATATGACCGGCAATGTTATCGGAATACAATAAAGCGGCTTCGAGAAGTTCATCAATCTGAATTTTATCCCCCACTTTATATTTACGATGAATAGGTTGATTTAAATTTTCATCATCTTCTTCTTCCCGCATCTCTTCGGTATATTCCAAAGTATCTGAAGGTTTGATATTTCCACGTGCAATTTCTTCATAATAATAAACACAAAGAGGAAGTTTATAAGTAGAAGCAGCAGTAAAATTTTGCTTAGCATTGCTAGATTGAACGATTTCTTGAGTAATTAAATCTTGAATAGACCATGAAACCTTAGTGGGATCATAGTTATGTTCAGCTAGATAAGCCGTAATTTGTTGTTTGAGATCATACAAAGAATTTTCTTGATGATTTTCCTCAATTACTTGTTTCAAATTAACAAGTTGCGCTACTTTAGGATCACTACTTTCAGAAGGAATAGTGATGGATGAGCTTTCAGAATCTGTTTGAGTATTTGCATCTGAAACAACTTCCTGCGAAGAGGAAAGAATTGATTCAGATGTAGTGTTCTCAGAGGAAACTAGACTTGAAGAAGTATTAACAGACGAAGTATTAAAAATAGATCCTACCATTTTCATCGTTGCTAAACTTACTCCACAACCCAGTACCAACACTAAACCGAGCAATATTAATAAACGCGGCCAACGATACCGTCGTTTTCTTCGTTTTCTTCTTTTTTTTGTTTCAGACATACAACCAAAATAATATAAGACCTTATCTAAGAGTCAACTAGATTTATTAATTCAGTTTTGGCAACTTAAGTACTATCCCTTAAAATTGAATCTTTCATCTCGTTTAAACACCAAGAAAGTTGTAAAAGGTCTCTTTCTCCTTCACTTTCAATAAAAAAATCCCCACATAGAATGTGAGGATTAACTTTGTCCAGCAACTTCCTATTTTTGCCTTGCGGCTATCGTCGGCGTTTAGCAGCTTGACTTCTATGTTCGAGATGGTAA
>CAYMGC010000145.1:0-2780 GCA_964389885.1 uncultured Erysipelotrichaceae bacterium
ACCAAACCTATAAAGTAGCCAATCAAGCGAGTCCTTTACAATAAAGTCAAAAGAAAAGCGCCCTTATGGACGCTTTTTCTAGTTTTCAAGAAGTTCGAAGGCCATTTCCACAATGGAATCGGGAGAATTTTGTTCTTCAAAGATCACTTCATAGGCTATTTTCGCTTCATCTAAAATCGCTTGATCTTTGTTGGAACCCACTAAATAGCGAATATCCCATTTTTTCAAATCCTCTACATTTAATTTCAACTCGATCAAATCGGGTTGGGTGGATTCAATCGTGGTGGAATCGAGGGTTAAGCTCACTTCAATATGGGCATAGCGGTTAATGGCTTCAAAGGATTTTAATTCGGGATCGATTTGTTTCCACTTTTCAAAATCTGGATAAAAGTCCACGCCATTGATCACTTTGGCTCCATTGGCCAACAATAAGCCTTGAATTTGATCAAGACCAAGTGATAACCAATGCGCATTGGGATCTTCGGCCACCTTTTCTTGGACTAAGTGCGCTAAAGGATAATCCGTAATCGCGGCACTTCCTTGCATAATGGGATTGACCAGTAAACCCGATACAGCCGTCCAACACAACAAAGCGCAATACATGAGTTCTTTCCATTTCGTAAAACAAAGCCACAAACCAAACGCAAAGGCAATGGCTAAGCCATAGAAAAGCGGAATGGTAAAGCCAAACAAGAACCGACGGCCATAGTTATCCAAAAATTCGATGATACCTGGATACAAAAACGACGAATTGACCCATAAGGAAAGAAGGCCATAAAGTACACACACGATGGCGCCAACCAAGGCTTTATGCGGCAAAGCTTCTTGGTTAATCATCGCAAACATCCAAATGGTAAAGAGCGTTGCGGTTACACCAAAGACGGTTTGCATCCGGTTGCATACAGAAAGCAATAGCATCTTAGCGAGCCATTCTGGAAAGGGTACAAACAAGAACACCATTTGTAAAATCAAAGCTACCACAAAGACATCCCCGATATAGCGTGAAGCTTGATGATTCTTTTTTAAATACCACCATAAATAGGGATACAGGAACAAAAACGCTACCGCAAAGTGCGTATAGGTGGAAATTTCGCTGTTGTTCAAATAGCCAGGATCGGGGACAAAGGGTTGAAAGATTCCAGCAATATTGACAAACAACATCCAAGGTTCGCCATAGCCTCCTACACTCACCCGTGATCCTGGATATTCCGTTTCCATTAAAATTTGAATGGCTTCTTTCATACGCCAAAGCGTTGGCCCTAATACCACACCAAGCCCGACAATCACGGCCAAAATCGCCCACCAATTCGAACGCTGCCAGGAAAGCAACTTACGATCGCGATACAAACAAGCCAGCATCAAGCCCAACATCAAAAGCCCACAGGGGACTTGTAAAGAAGGAAAGAGGGCCAAAATAAAGCCACAAAGCGAACCAATGGCCAACAGCACAAAGCCCCATTTTTTTAGACCTTGGCTTAAAAAGAAAAAATAGCCAACCACAAAAAGGGCACAAGCCCAAAAGATGACATCGTAAAAGTGGGGCGAAAACCACCAAACATTGGCTGGGGCAAAGGTAAACACAAACGCTCCAAAAGCGGCCATATGACGACTTTTCGTCAAGATGAAAAACATCTCAAGGCTGACCATGAACATCAAAATGGTCTTGGATAAGAAATACCAAGAAATTCCATAGCTATTTCCCAGTAATAAATATCCCCATACAAACGGTTTTCCAATGAGCGTTAAATCCCAAACTGGTGCATTGTACCCAAGAATCATATCCTGTCCACCGATGGACATTTGATACGAAATTTCCTGATAGTTATTGAAATATTGGGAGAAGTAATAAGGCAATTGCACATTGTACTCATCACTGCGAAAATCGCGCGGTTGGCCAAATAAAATCGATTGACTTGCCGAAGGATCCGATTCGAAGATGAAGGTATACGTTCCCACATTGGACATATGGATTTGAAGGGCCACCCCTATACCAAATACCACTAGCGCAATGATCCAGCGCCACTTATAGGCAAAGTCAAAGAGCTTTTGAAGAGGTTCTTCAAACCAAATGCGGGCTAAGCTCCAAATCGATAAGCCTAAGCCAATCCATAAAGCAGCCGATCCCCGAATAAAGATGTCAAAGACCAACAAGCTTAAGCCTAGGATCAATATGGTTTCCAAGACGATTGGAACAATTCGCTCTTTTGAGCTCAGTTTTAAAATCCCTTGGCCACTCATAAAAAAGGCTCCATTTGGTTTGACCAAAAAGCATAAGAATCTTTTAAAGCCAACCATTTTAAATAATTTTGTTTCATAGTTTTATTATATAGATTTTCGAATAGAACCAAAAAACTCAAAGAGAACTAGGCCGGCTTAAGTAAAAGGTTAAAACGTAGACCAGAAGCTATTGCACCTTCGGCCTTGATTAGCAGTGGGATAAGGATGACTTTTAGCGCCTTTTTCACTATTTAAACCTTATTTGTAGAAAATGAATTTAAACTTGAAGCGTTTATGTCGTTTAAATGACATGATCTATGATTTTTTCCTTTGCCTTCTTAATTTTAAAAAGTGAGAAGAAAAGGAGCTACAAAAAATCCCTCTCAGCCAATTTTTGCTTAGAGGGATTGGTGCCAATTTAAAAGAGTTAAATTATTTCCTCTTTTAAATTGGCAATATCTTCAGTAGTCAGTTCAGGAAAACAGATGAGAATGTCTTCAAGTTTGATTTTTCCTGTTTTAAGAAAACGCAAAGCCGCTTCATAAATACCTTGTCCAATTCCT
>CAYMGC010000146.1:0-2778 GCA_964389885.1 uncultured Erysipelotrichaceae bacterium
ATCATCAAAGAATGGCTTAAAAATCCAAAAATCATTTAAAAGCTTTTCGTTTTATAAGGTATTTTCGAGGATTCATCAAAAAATAAAACGAAAAAGAGCCTTTTTAAGAAAGGCTCCTTTTCAATTTTAAGGACGAATTTGACCATCTCCATAAATAATAAATTTAGTGGTGGTTAGAGCCTCTAATCCCATAGGGCCTCTAGCATGCAATTTTTGCGTGGAAATCCCAATTTCAGCTCCCAATCCAAATTGATTGCCATCAGTAAAACGAGTCGAAGCGTTCACATAGACTGCAGCGGCATCCACTTCCTGTAAAAATTTTTGGGCATGGAAGTAATTAGAGGTCACGATGCTTTCCGAATGACCTGTATTGTATTGATTGATATGAGCAATAGCTTGCTCCACATTGTCCACGAGTTTAATAGAAAGTTCATAATCGAGGTATTCTTTACCCCAGTCTTCTTCTGTGGCCTCCACTTTTCGAGATTCTTCGATTAAATCCAAGACTTCCTGTTCAGCATGTAACAATACATCAAATTTATGAAGTTCTTTTTCCAAAGCTGGAATAAAAAGTGGTGCAATATCGCGTTGTACTAACAAAGATTCCACCGCATTGCAAACGCCAATCCGTTGAGTTTTTCCATTGATGACAATTTTTTCAGCCATTTTTAAATCAGCTGAATCATCGACGTATACATGACAATTGCCGGTTCCGGTTTCAATGACAGGTACTTTCGCATTTTGGACTACACTTTGAATCAAACCAGCCCCACCTCGTGGAATCAGCACATCCAGATATTCACGAGCTTGCATGAGTTCTTTAGTGGCTTCACGGCTATTATCTTGGAGCAAAGCTAAGGAGGCAGCTGGTAAGCCCATTTGCGCCAAAACATCTTGAATGACTTCTACAATAGCCAAATTGGAATTGGCCGCATCTTTTCCACCTTTCAAAATCACTGCATTGCCAGTTTTAAAACAAAGAGCAAATACATCTGCCGTTACATTTGGACGGGCTTCGTAAATGACTCCTACTACTCCTAAAGGGACACGCATTTGTCCAATGAGTAAGCCATTGGGGCGCTTTTTCATATGGCCCACTTCACCAATTGGATCATCGAGTTCGGCTACTTCTTTCATGCCTTCAGCAATGCCTTGCAAGCGCTCTTTGGTAAGCAATAAGCGATCCTGCAAAGGCAACGGCATATTTATTTCTTTAGCGTGTTCCAAGTCTTTTTGGTTGGCCGCTAATATTTTATCGGCATTGAGTATAAGCGCATCAGCGGCTAGTCGAAGCGCTTCATTTTTCGTTTGGGTATCCAACTGACCTAAAACTGCGGCAGCAGCCTTAGCTTGTTGACCCATTTGTTCCATCCATTCGCTCATAATTCCTCCAAATAGGTTTCCAATGTAAAGGAGGGGTCTTTGTGGGATACAAAGAATGTTCCTTTTGGAACACCTGCAATGAGTTCTTCAATAATGTGAAAATCGGCTGAATTGGCAATAATCATATCGCAACCATTGGCACTTGCAATTTGGGCTGCGTTCAATTTGGTTGCCATTCCTCCCGTTCCTACTGCAGTCGATGAACCTTTAGCTCCTTGAAGAAGAGTTTCATTAATTTCCACCACTTCTTCAATAAACTGCGCTTCAGGATTGCTTCGGGGATCATCATCATAAAGTCCATCGATATCCGACAATAAAATAAGTAAATCAGCATTGATTAAAGCAGCGACAAGCGCAGATAGTGTATCGTTATCGCCAAATTCAATTTCGTCGGTCGCAATGGTGTCGTTTTCGTTGACAATAGGGACTACTCCAAGATCCAAAAGCTCCTCAAAGGTATTTTTGGCATTAAAGCGATCCTTTTCATGAATCATGGAGTATTTGGTCAAAAGAATCTGACCGCAGATTTGCGAATATTCCGCAAAAAATTTCTGATAAAGCATCATCAATTTAGCCTGACCAATAGCAGCACAGGCTTGTTTACGAGAGAGAACATGTGGTTTGCGCGGTAAGCCTAGAGTGTGTGTTCCGACCATAATCGCTCCAGAAGAGACCAAAACCACATCTTTTCCCGCGTTACGTAAAGAACTGATTTGTCGTACTAAAATTTCCATTTTAGACAAATCCAATTTCCCTGTTTCGGGATAAGTCAGTGAAGAGGATCCAACTTTAATGACAATTCGTTGGCACTGACGTACTCGGTTTCTTAATGACATAAAATCAGTGTAACCAAAAGAAAAGATGATGAAAACTATAGCTTACATTTCTAATTTTGTTCGTTATAAAGTTCACTTCTTTTTTGCTTTTTCCGACTTTCTCTCCTTTTCTTTATTGCTTATTTCTTATTTTCTCGACCTACTCCTTTTTGGAGTTCTTTCCATATTTTTTATCTTTCTTTCGATATTTTCTTTTATTGTTGCGTAGCATAAGCCCATTGCATCAAAATTTAAGTTTATGTTAGAATAGTCGAGACCTTCTATCAGGATGTAGCTTAGCTTGGTAAAGTGCTTGGTTCGGGACCAAGAGAGCGCGGGTTCGAATCCCGTCATCCTGACCATTTGGAATATTATTCTAGTTTTTCCTTTAATAACTTTCTTTAAAGGGAAAACTAGAATTTTTTTATGTTTAAAGAGAATAATTAAATCCACCACCTAGGTTTGGGATATTTTATTCCTACAAAAAAAGGCGAGGATTCAAAACTATTGATCGAATACTCTTTGTAGCTCATAAATGTGATTTTTTGTCTTTTAGATCCAAAATTAAAGCTCTTTAAAA
>CAYMGC010000147.1:0-2769 GCA_964389885.1 uncultured Erysipelotrichaceae bacterium
CCAATTCAGCCAATGTAAACTTAAGCAATGAAGTGCAAAAGTCCATTGAAAAAGCTGCTAAGTGGGCTGCCGAACACGACGAAACCTATTTAAGTGTGGCCACACTTTGGATTGCGTTGATGTTCAATAAATCCTATATTTCGCGTAAACTCGTCCAAATTTTCAATTTAAATGAAAAACAATGCTACGATGCGGAACTCGAACGTCGTGGTGGACGTAAAATGGATTCTCCCAATGCCGAAGACAATTTAGAAGCGTTGAAAAAATACGGACGTGATTTGGTCGAAGAAGTGCGTGAAGGCAAAATCGATCCAATTATTGGACGAGATGATGAAATTCGTCGCATGATGCAAATTCTTTCTCGTAAGACCAAAAACAATCCAGTCTTAATCGGTGAACCAGGTGTTGGTAAAACAGCTGTTGTCGAAGGTTTGGCTTGGCGTATTTTCAAAGATGATGTTCCTGAATCCCTAAAAGACAAAAAATTAATTGAATTGGATATGGGATCTCTTATTGCCGGAGCAAAATATCGTGGTGAATTTGAGGAACGTTTGAAAGCCATTTTAGATGAGGTCAAACAATCTCAAGGGAACATCATTTTATTTATCGATGAAATTCATAACTTGGTGGGAGCCGGAAAAACTGAAGGGTCTATGGATGCAGCCAACTTGTTAAAACCAATGTTAGCCCGTGGCGAACTGCATATGATTGGGGCCACCACCTTTAATGAATACCGCAAATACATTGAAAAAGATGCCGCATTAGAGCGTCGTTTCCAACAAGTACAAGTAAAAGAACCGAATGTAGAAGATACCATCTCTATTTTACGTGGCTTGAAAGATCGTTTTGAATCCTATCATGGGGTTCATATCAATGACGATTCCTTAGTAGCCGCTGCTTCTCTTTCCGATCGTTACATCACCGATCGTTTCTTACCGGATAAAGCCATTGACTTAGTTGATGAAGCTTGTGCCACTTTAAAAGTGGAAATGGAATCCATGCCCCAAGAACTCGATGAACTTCAACGTAAAATTATGTTGTTGCAAATCGAAAAGACTTCTTTAATGGATGAAGACGATAAGAAAACCCGCGAACGTCGTGACGAAATCGAACATGAGATGGGTCGTTTGCAAGAAAAACGCGATGAACTTTATTCCAAATGGGAAGATGAAAAGCGTTTAATTGAATTGGCTAAAGAAGATAAACAAGCTCTTGAAAAAGCCAAACTTGATTTAGAAACCGCGCAAAACGAAGCGCATTATGAAGAAGCCGCCAGACTGCGCTATGCCACTATTCCTGAATTGGAACAACGCATTGCTGCCCGTGAAGCCACTGAAGCAGCGGAAGATGCTTTAATTCATGAAACAGTCAGCGAAGAAATGATTGCGAAGATTATTTCCCGTTGGACAGGCGTGGAAGTAAGCCGTTTAGTGGAATCGGAACGTAAAAAATTGCTCAACCTCAAATCCGAAATGGAAAAACGAGTAGTTGGACAAGATCATGCCATCGATTTGGTTGTCGATGCCATCTTACGTTCTAAAGCACAGATTCAGGATGAAAATCGTCCTATTGGTTCCTTCTTATTCCTTGGGCCAACCGGTGTCGGAAAAACTGAGGTAGCTAAGACGTTAGCCGAACAACTTTTTGACGATGAACGTCACATCGTACGTATCGACATGTCCGAATACATGGAGAAACATGCGGTGAGCCGTTTAATTGGAGCCCCTCCTGGATATGTAGGTCATGATGAAGGAGGTCAATTAACGGAAGCCGTTCGTCGCAACCCTTATTCTATCGTCCTCTTTGACGAAGTGGAAAAAGCCCATCCCGATGTCTTCAACGTCTTATTGCAAATTTTAGACGATGGTCGCATTACGGATTCCAAGGGTGTGACGGTTGACTTTAAAAACACCATTATTATCTTGACCTCTAACTTAGGTGCCCAATACGCCTTTGAGTATGCCAAAGAACCAGAAATTCTTCATGAAAAATATATGGAAGAAGTGAAGAAGCACTTCCGTCCAGAATTCATCAACCGTATTGATGACATCGTCATTTTCAATGCCTTGAATGAAAAAGCCTTCACGAAGATTGCCCGCAAATTCGTCGGTGAATTGGCGGAACGTTTGGCTGCCAAAGATATTACTCTTCATGTAAGTGATGCAGCTTATGACAAGATTGCCGAAAATGGTGTTGATCCTGTCTTTGGGGCACGTCCTATGAAGCGCTACATTCAACGGTATTTGGAAACCGACATCGCTAAGAAAATGATCGAAGAAGGCATTATGGCTGATGCAACCATCGATGTTGATATTAAAGACGATCGTTTCCATATCGATATTCATAAAAAGAAAGACTAGGTTTTCTTCCTATCCTTTCCGATTCTTCAACTCGTATAATCAAGCCAGGAAAACTCTTCCTGGCTTTTATACGTTATATTTTTTAATTCTAAAGAAAGCCAGTTTTCCCTTATCAGCCAAGATTCCTCGCTTTAAAAGAAGTGTTTGGTGTTTGGCAAGGAGATCATCATGGATTTGACTTTACTTGATATTTTAAAAGACTCCGACAACATTGTATTTTTTGGAGGAGCAGGAGTTTCTACGGAAAGCAATATTCCGGATTTTCGTTCCGAAGATGGCCTATACGGTGAAAAAAAGGAACGGCAGTATCCTTATCCAGCCGAAGTTATGCTTTCGCATAGCTTCTTTGTTTCCCATCCTAAGGAGTTTTATAACTTTTACTTCAACGAAATGATTTACCAAGATGCCA
>CAYMGC010000148.1:0-2757 GCA_964389885.1 uncultured Erysipelotrichaceae bacterium
ACAATTGTTGAAATAGGGCTTTTTTATTTTATCTACAACGCTAAGGATCCCTACTTCTAAATCAAATAGAAATTCATAAAAAAAGAAGCGAGTAATTTCGCTTTCTTTTCTCAAGTTAGATTACAATTTCTACACCTTTAGGATTTTTTAAGATAGATTGGACATATTGCTCAATCCAAGTTTTAGATAAGTCTTCACCAGCCGCTGTAATATAGTGATCTGCTTCAAGTCCTTCTGAATATTCTGCTAAAGTCGTAGTTCGATAGGTACGTAAATCGGAGGAAATACAGGTAACCGTAGGAATAAATTGTACGTTTTCAAAAGTGACTTCTTGAGTGTCAAAATTGTAATTAATTTGGAATTGAGCCATTCCACCAACCATTGTTTCTGCCATATTTTGAGCGGAAATAAAATTTCCTAAGGAATAATATACAAGCGTAGATTGATCTGAAGTACGAATCCAATCCACTGGTTGGATTACATGAGGATGACTACCAATGATAACTTCTACCCCAAGTTGACTTAAGTATTGGGCTAATTCTGTTTGTTCTGTAGTAGGATGAGTTGAGTATTCTTCTCCCCAATGCATAGAAACAATTTGGACATCACTTACCTCATTCAAAGCATTGATTCGCTGTTGAATAAGATCATAATTAATAGAACCATCTTCTTTACGATATACATCGATCATCCATTCTTCTTCTGAAGGAAGGGTAAAGCCATTTAGACCATAAGTAAAACTCGCTAATCCAACTCGAATTCCATTCACTTCTCGTACACTTGGGGAATTGGATTGGGTTTCATTTACATAAGCTCCACTTGTGGAAATCTCAGGATGATGGGTTCTCAAATATTGAATTTCGGTTTGAAGACCCGCTTCTCCTGCATCTAAGGAGTGATTACTGCTTAAAGACATCCAATCAAATCCAGAACGAGCTAAAGTATCTAACATTTCAAGAGGACCATTAAAAAGAGGATAACTTGATAAGCCAAATTCATCTCCAGCACAGACCGTTTCGAGATTCACATAGGCTAAATCGGTATTTTGAGTATATTTATTTGTAAATTGATAAATAGGAGAGTAATCACGGGTATTATGATCTTGTTCGTAATATACAAAAATAGTATCGTGCAATAAATTATCTCCTACTCCTGTAAAAGTAAATGAAGCGACTCCATTCCGTGTAGTGGCTGCCGTTTTATCTTCCGATATTAAGCCTTCTTGACGCATAGAAGCGAGTTTTTGTTCTGGAATTCGACTGGTTGAATCAAAAAATAAATGCATAACGAGTAAGGTCACAAGACCTATGAGTAAAAGGCTAGTAGTGCTTATAAAAATGAGAACCATTTTCATGGGCGTAAGGCCTTTTTTTCTTTTTGGGGTTTGATTATTTTCCATATTATTCATCCCACTGAGTATAATCATTCCTAATGGATGATTAGTGTTCTCCTTTCTAAATAATCGATATTATAACCTTTGAGAGGTATAGAAACTATTGCTCGCAAAGTATAGCATTTGGATTGTATAGAAGGTAATTTCTTTTCAAACTTACCTTCCCAGATATTCGAAATTAAAAAGATGTTGAAAGCAAAAAACGCTTCTTACAAAGAAGAAACGTTTAATTTGAGCTATAAAAACTTAACGATTTTGTGGTTGACAAGTGAGCTTGAAATAGGTTTGAGCCGTAAGTTTATAGATTACTACATAAATCAAAGCAAAAATGAGAAAGCAAACAGCACTCACAAATAGGAATACCTGATTTTCTCCCATTGTCATCATATTTAAGATCTTTTGAATCATTGGATAGGCAAAACAAATATGCATCAAAGCGACTCCTAGAGGCAGGAAAAACATTACTAACACTTGATCGTTGATAATTTTATGAATTTGTTTCGCTTCTAATCCAATATTTTGCATAATGGCAAACCGTTTTTGATCCTCTAGGCCTTCACTCAGCTGTTTGTAATACATGATTAAAATCACCGCAAGAATGAAAAGTAAAGAGAGATAAATTCCAATAAAGAGAATGCCAGAATAAACGGAAAGAATTTCTTCTTTATCAGATTCTTTGGTTCGCACCGTTAAGAGCTGTATTTCAGGATGATTTTCATCTAAGAAATGATAAAAATCTAAAACTTGTTTCGAGTTTTCATTGGCTTCACTATTGAATAAAACAAAGGTGTGTAAATTCAAAGAGGAAGAATTAGATAAATCTGCCACGAGTAAAGGCTGACGAGAGTCTAAATAATTAATTAAAAAATCGAGGACTTCTGGTCGTTCTATCACTTCTTTGATGAAAATAGTATCGGGAATGGCACTGGGCTCTTCATAAACCATCTGGTTATTGAGTATTGTTCCAGCCGGAATGGCTGAAGTTAAACTGATCATTTCTCCAGGGGCTAAAGTATATTGACCATTGGTAATTCGATTGAAATCTTGTAAATCAATCACCGGAGTTTGAAAGGATGGTCCCTCTTCCATAGAAACGACTAAACCATCCCGTAAAACGACTTCTGACTGAGTAGGATTTAAACCAAACTCTTGGGCACTCTCTAAAACAATCTGTTCAATTTCGCCATTTTCAATGGTTTTAGGCGAATTAAGATTGATGATATAGTCTCGTGGATATTGTTTCTCTAAAGCCGGATCAATTCCAAAAAGAAGAGAAGTCGTTGTGGAAATGGCTACAAGAACCATAGTGGATAAAATGGCAATGTTGGCTAGGGCCATGCTGTTTTGTTTTAAGCGATAACGCA
>CAYMGC010000149.1:0-2694 GCA_964389885.1 uncultured Erysipelotrichaceae bacterium
GAGGTTAAATATACGCTTTCTTTTTAGGATTGTCAAATTTTTAACATATTTTTTAATCTTAGAATTCTCTTTTCAAACTGTGAATAGGAAATGGAAAAATTAAGAATTTTTAGTTGAAAAAAAAAAGGAAAGTCCACAGGGCCTCCCAGTTTTTAGATTCGTTTGATTTTATAAAAGCACAACTTTGACAGCTCAAAATTGGTAGTTTTGATTAAAATTGTTTCTCTAAAGTTAGATAGCAGAATAAGAGGTGCGTAGAGAGGGATTTTCAAGAAGCGTACTGTGGTCCATACACCAAAGAGATTTGAGGACATTGACTTTTTGAGCATCGACTTCAATTAATTTTGGATCGAGAACTCCATTACAAGAATCAGATGACCAAGATTTTGCTTTCACCCAAGCTAGATCTTCCTCAATTCGATTCAGTAAGGAGGGTAAATCAAAGGCCCCATATTGTTCCAAAATAGTAGTCAAAATTAATTTAGCCGCATGACTAATGTCCAAATCACCATGAAAAAATCGACGTTGAGTCGTATTCATTGCATCAAGCTCAACGCAAAAAGGCCCCTCAGGGAGATACACAAACGTTCCCTCAAAGATTGGTCTTCTAAAAATGGCATATCCTTCACGTAAAGCCAAATATAAGAGAGCGTGTAATTTTTTATCTCCTAGCTCTACACAGGAAAGAGACTGAAAACGAGAAACAAGATAGTTTAAACAGTCTGCTGCTGAGTTAGGTCTTGTATTCATGAAGATTAGAATAATGTAATTTTTACAAAATACAATATCTTCTTATCTTCTTCTTGGAATTTGCCCACCTGAAAACCATTTCACTAAAGAAACCGCTTTTATATTCAGAAAAACAAGAATTTATTTAAATTTTATAAATTTTTAATTCTTTTATAATCTTTTTATTTAAAGGCAAAAAAAAGCTCTGAGCGATTGCTCAAAGCATAAAAAGAAAACCAATTGTAAATTTCAGGAGATCGGGAATACAACAATTCGGGATATAAAAAGTAATATACTCCTGCTTCCGCGAAGAATTCGATTGGGCTAGTCGAAGCATAGTTTCCCAACTCCATCTGATAACGATTGTACAAATCGATCCAATCATCTCGATCTGAGAGACAAGCTGTTTCTCCTTTGATTTGTACATCTAACAAATGGGTAAATTCATGAATGATCGTTTCTTGATACGAATAAGGATCATCCAAACCCAAAACCGATCCATCTTTACAAAGAGAGCGATAATTGTTCGCTTCATCAATCCGTACTTTGATGACAATCGTGGCATTTTCCATTTGAGTAAACCCAGCGATTTCATCTTCAAAGTGTTTGATGTGTTCGTTACGAAAAGTATCACGACTTAAAAAATAAACACCTGCTGCTTTTTCTTTTAACACCGAAGGCAAATTATTAATAATTTGCGCGATTTGAATTTGATCATTTTCGGATAAGACCGATTGACCTTCAATCGCTTCAAAATATAAGGGTACTTCACTATACGTTTGTCGGACGGTATTTGCAATTAATGGGGCTCGTTGTTGATTCGCCTTTTGAATTGTATGATCCCGTAGCATACAAAGCTGCGCAATCTGCGCTGGGGGATCGTGATATACCCGATTCATGGTAAATACCAATCCTACACAAAGAAGCAACCAAATAAATACTGAAAACCATGAGCGATCTACTAAGGTTTCTAAAAAAGTGGAAAGAGCAAAAAGCCCAGGCAAAACCCAAAGCAAGGAATATGAAAGCGATTCATGCCAAACAGGTAAAAGTGAAGATAAAAACAATTCAAGTACAAAGCCAAAAATGAAAACCCCTATTCCATAAAGGAGTGCTTTAAAAAAGATAAAGAAAACAGAAGGACGACGTTTCCTTCTGCGTTTCTTTTTCAATTTTGCTTGAGCCATTAGGCCTCTTGACTTTCTTCTACCGCACCATCTTGAATATCCGACACAGTAGATTCGAGATCATTTTCGGCTTGGGGTTCTTCTTTTGGTAAGTTAGAAAGAATGGATTCAATTTTTTGTCCTTGGGCTAAAGAAGTATCCTGAACAAAAATCAAATCAGGCATCTTTCGAGCTTTAATGTTTTTAGCAAGTGTACTTCGAATGAATCCCTTACTTGAACGCAATACCTTCATTCCCGCATCATTACGTTCCTGTTTTCCTAAAAAGGAGACGAATACTTTGGCTTGAGACATATCTCGCGTACATTCCACATCAGTAACGGTCACAAACCCAAGCTTTGGATTTTTTAATTCGAATTGTAAAATTCGGCTAATTTCCTTTTTTAGGATTTGATCCATTCTATCCTGTTTAATCGACATTTTTTACTTCCTGGTCTTCAAAGGCTTCAATGATGTCATCGATCTTAATGTCATTAAAGTTTTCGATCGTCAAGCCACATTCAAAGCCTTGAGTGACTTCTTTTACATCGTTTTCAAAGCGGCGCAACGAACCAATACGACCAGTATAAATGACAATGCCATCTCGAATTAAACGTACAGAGGAATCACGTTTAATGACACCATCGGTCACATAGCATCCAGCAATCGTACCGACCTTCGAAGCGCGGTAAATTTGACGAACTTGAGCTTGACCAGTAATAACTTCCTCATACACTGGAGCAAGCATACCCTTCATCAAGCTTTCGAGTTCTTCTAGAGCTTTATAAATAATATTATGC
>CAYMGC010000150.1:0-2661 GCA_964389885.1 uncultured Erysipelotrichaceae bacterium
CGTCGGGCTCATAACCCGGAGGTCGTTGGTTCAAATCCTTCTCCCGCAACCATGTTCATTCAGAGATCCAATATTGGATCTCTTTTTTTATTTTTAAAAGGAAAACGATGCAATTTGAACAAGAAGAAACCTGAAAAATGTTAGAAAAAAATGAAGAAAAAGGTGACAGATAACACTTTTATCTATTTTATAAGCATGATAAAAATGAGCGGAAGGCAAAAACGAAGGAGTAGGAGGTTCTCATGGATTTAAAAGTTTGTGAGTATTTTTTAACCATCATTGAAGAAGGCAGTATGAATAAGGCTGCTAAAGTTCTCCATATTACTCAGCCAACACTTTCCCGCCAAATTGCTCAGCTTGAAAATGAATTAAATGTGTTACTGTTTGAACGACAAGCTAAATCCCTGTATTTAACGAGTGAAGGCCTTTTATTTGCTAGAAGAGCGCGTGAAATGCTGGAATTAGAAGAAAAAACATTTCAAGAAATTCATACTCTCAATGAAGATTTACAAGGGGAATTAATTATTGGAAGTGGTGAACTTGCAGCCACTAGCGAACTATTAAAATTAGCCAGTCATTTTAAAAAATATTATCCAAAAGTGCAAATCTCCGTAGTCACGGGTACGGCGGATCAAACGCGTGAAATGATCGAAAATGGCTTAATTGACTTTGGACTTTTCTTAAAACCGATTCATTTAAAGAATGTAAATATCGCCCTTTGGCCCAGTGTGGAACGTTTTTGTGCGGTGCTTCCCAAAGATCATCCTTTGGCTTTACAAGACACAATCTCCCCTCAAGATTTAGCCAAAGAGTCCCTTATTTTGCCTTATCGTAAAGAACCAGGAGATATGGTTGAAAAATGGCTGAATACTTCCAAAGAAAACTTAAATATTAGTGGTTATTCTTCCCTTTCAACGAATGGCTCTTTAATGGCTTTACAAGGGCTAGGAATATTGTTATCCCTTGAAGGAGTTCCAGCTCATTTTCCTCCTGACTTAGTCATTCGTCCTTTGAATCCACCTCTTGAAACTTCGGTCGTATTGGCCTGGAAAGAACGCTTTCCCCAACCTCCCATTCAAGCTAAATTTCTTGCTTTCCTTAAGGAATCTTTACAAGATTTTTCCTCGTTTCAGGAGTCCCTTTCTTAAAAAAGAATTCTTTCTTATCAAGGTATATTTTCATTTCTTTTGACCGGTCTATTTTCCGGTCTTTTATTTTTTAAATGGATATTATTCGTTTTTCGTATAAGTATGGTTACATTATTAGCATTGGACATGACTTAAAAAGACTTTCATACTAAATCTATCAAGATCATAAAGAAAAACTCAGAACTTAGAAAGAAACCATATGTCTATTCTTGTTGCTTATTTTTCCGCAAGTGGTGTAACAGCGCAAGCCGCCCAAAGAGTTGCTTCTGTTCTCAAAGCTCCACTTTTCGAAATTCAACCTCAAGTTCCTTATACCTCTCAGGATTTAAATTGGATGGATGATACCAGTCGAACGTCGCTGGAAGTCAAAACGCCAAATGTTCAAGTGGCTATTGCCCAATGGCCAAATTTAGCTGGCGTAACCACGTTATTTATTGGTTTTCCAGTTTGGTGGTATGCGGCTCCAAAAATTGTAGACTCCTTCTTGTCGCAATTATCCTTAAAAGGAATTTCAATCGTTCCTTTTTGTACTTCAGGTGGGACTTCCATTAGTAGCTGTGAAAAAAAGCTAAAGGTGACCTTTCCACAGCTCACTTGGCTCAATGGCCTGCGGATTTCTTCGGCTACTACAAAAGAACAAATCCAAAATTGGATTGATTCTTTATCTCTATGAGAAAAAGGAGAAAAAAATATGAAAAAAGAACCCATTGTTCAAACTGCTGGTCGTAATGCTTTAGGAACCTTTGCTTCAGATTTTGCGCGCTATAACGACGATATTTTATTTGGTGAAGTTTGGAATAACGAAGCTTTAACTCCCAAGCAGCGCTCCATGTTGGTCATTGCGACTTTTATGGGACGGGGCTTAGCCGATAGCTCTTTAGTTCATCACTTACGTTTTGCCAAAGAAAATGGACTCACACGTGATGAATTCGTATCTCTTGTGACACAAGGAGGATTTTATAGCGGTTGGCCAATGGCCTGGGCTGTATTCAACTTAGGAAAAGAGATTTTCGAGGTTCCCCAAACGCTTGAAGAATATGCCAAAACCATTGATTATCCTATTGGAAATCCCAATACGGCTTTTGCGCAATACTTTGATGGCAACAGTTATCTTGCTCCAGTAGGGGAAGGCAATTTACCTGTTTTTAATGTTACCTTTGAACCAGGTTGCCGTAATCATTGGCATATTCATCATGCCAAAGAAGGCGGTGGTCAAGTCCTAGTTTGTGTTGGTGGACGTGGCTGGTATCAAGAATGGGGAAAAGATCCTATTGCCATGACTCCAGGCACTGTGATTGAAATTCCTGCCAATGTGAAACACTGGCATGGAGCAGCTGATGATTCTTGGTTTTCTCACTTAGCCATTGAAGTCCCTGGAGTGGAAACGTCCAACGAATGGTGCGAGTCGGCTAAAAACGCTTAAATTTTTCTTCTTAAAGAAAAAAGGACGGCATCGATTATAATCGGTTCTTACACAAATTGCGTAAGCACCCTATAATCGAGTCCGTCCTTT
>CAYMGC010000151.1:0-2625 GCA_964389885.1 uncultured Erysipelotrichaceae bacterium
GCAGATGCAAAGTTAAATAGGCCCATTCATCATCAATTAAGGTATACCGTCGAAGGGAAGGCATCATGGAAAAATATTTTCGCGTTATGTTAAACATGTTAGGAGAAGTCTGACGAATTTCTTCAGTAAGAGGATTTTCCATTTGAATATTGTTACGAATCCGAAGAATCATCGGAATCATGTGGTCAATTAAGGCTTCTTTTAAAAGCTTATCTTCCCTCACATCTAAGATCTCATCTTCTTCTAACATTTCTAAGATCATGTCAATCTCATGTTTAATTTTTTCACGTGGAATTTCACCTTCGTTTAAAACAGAAAAATGAAGAGCCAGGTAGTGAACTTCACTCTTGGGAAATTCTAAATTCATTTCCTGGCTCACTTGATTGAGAATATTATTTGCAATCTGCCACGCATTGGAGTCCGTTTTGACTTTTCTTAAATCAGGTGTACAGATCGTTTTGCCCTTCATAACCCGGTGAATGCTTAAGGCAAGATGCAATAAGATATTTTGTAATTGCACGTCAGAAAAACGGTTTTTCGTTTTTCGTGTTTCTTCCAAAAGAACTCTAAGTAGGGTACTCGTTGGCAAGTTTAAAAAGAGCGGTGAGGAATCAAGATAGTCCTGAAGGGAAGACAATTTCGGGGCATGGAAGAACTGTTCCATAATCATAGATCGTTTGTTTTGTTCTGCGCCCTGAATGAAGAGCTTTCCTTTTTCCGCCCGCAGTTTCAATTCGTAAGGTTCGCAAAGGGCACGCAATGTTTGGACGTCTTTTTTTATGGTGCTTTCAGAAACATAAAATCGGCTGAGGATGGTTTCCATCTCTAAAGCCTGTTCATGAATCAACATCTGCTCCATCATCCACTTCCGTCGCAAGTCAGCATCATCCACTTTGGTAGGCACTTCTCCTGGATAGGACACATGATTCTGTTCGAGCATGAAGCGTTCAAAGGCTTCAGGATCTTCGAGACTGAGCTGATAGCCGTATCCGGGCTTGGCATCAATGCTTGCACCATGTGTTTTGCATTCAGCCTCTATGTTTCGAATATATGTTCGAATCGACCGCTGGGAAAAGCCAAGTTGCATAGCGAGTTCTTGACCGGTAGTTCGCCGATCTTGATTTTCTGCTAGAAACTCAAGGACTTTTAACTCCTTTTTATTCACGGAGACTAGATTTCTTTAGTGATAACGTCTGCGAGTTTGTTAATGCCCATAGGTACTGGAACATAGGCTTGTGGAGGAATAGGAATAACTTTTACACCTGCATCACTACCAACTTTTTGGAAGTTTTTGAGATACATTTTTGTTTGTGGACTTACGAGATAGAGATCATAAGAGCCATCTTTGATTCTTTCTTCGCCTTCAAGAACACCAAGAGCTGTTACATCAACATCTTGATTTCTTTTGTGGAGTTCTTCCGTTGCTTTTTTAGCGATCATTGAGCTGGACATACCACCAACGCAGATGATCAATGCTTTTTTGGACATATTTTTCTTTCCTTTCACTCTGACCTCTCAAATTCTGCAGGAATCTGAATTTGTTCAGCGCTTACAATTTCTATTTTAGAAGTGATGTATCACATAACAAGTCCATAATTTGCCGCAGTGAATTTTAATTTATCAAGGTTACGGCAAAAATTGCGGCAAATTTCTATCCGAAAAAGTCTTTGGCTTTCCGTTTTATTTTAATCCTAAAGAAAGAGATCGAATTCATAAATCTGGGATTTTAGGCCTCATTAAAGAAAAATTTGGATAAATATAAAAAATAATGGGGAAAAATTATCTTTATTTTCTCTATTTATAAAGGAATAAGGCCTTTTACGGCAATTTATTAACTGCGGCAAATTTTTATCTCTTTTATCCTGTAGTATTTAATCTATGGGATTTTTATGGTAAAAAGAGTTTCTCTCTATTCCTATAGATCTAATCTCAATCAAATGAGAGAACTCTTTTTAGATATTTTGGTTGACAAAAAAAGATGGGTTATAAGAGACTTTCTCCAACCCACCTTTTTAACTTTGAAAGGCATCCATTACACTAACCAGCCAATCCTTTTGATTAATATCGGTAGCCCATCCTCCAAAAACGCAGCCTCCAATATGTCGAAAGAGCCAGATTCCTTCACTCCCTGGTAGAACTACAAGACATTGTTGATAGTTTTCTCCATCTTCTCTATGAATACATTTGGAATCACTCGGAAGCAAAGAATCATAGGCTCGCTGCGCTGCATTGATTGAATCAAACCAACTCAATAACAAAATCGATCCATTTTCATTTTTGGCTGTAAAGATAGCCACGGGCGATTGCCCTTCAAAAATTCCTAATTCATTGGATTGAGCTATTCTAGATTGCCAACCTGCCGCAGCCATTTCGGTCACAATTTGATCAGAAGGCTTAGAATCGCGCAACACCAAAAGAGTCGAATCCTCACTGGTTTCTAAGGATGTTTGAGTAGTAGAAAGAGAAGCTGTAGAAGCCATTGATGAGATTTCACTTAAAATAGAAGTCTCTTTTTTCTTTCCACATCCACATCCCATTAAAGATATCATTATAAAAATACTCAGTACTAAAAATATTGTCTTATCCATTCTAACCACTCAAGACACAAGGCCTTGAAGTTCTACC
>CAYMGC010000152.1:0-2595 GCA_964389885.1 uncultured Erysipelotrichaceae bacterium
CGATAAACGAATTTACTGTAGGAGTGTTTAACACGGAAGAAAAGAAATACTATGCGAATCAATTTAAGGGAAATTTTGAAATTGTTTCTCTTACTGGAACGATCAATACCATGAATCATGAATTTTATACGCATATTCATTTAAGTGCGGGAAATGATAGAGGGGAAGTCTTTGGAGGCCATCTAAATAAAGCCTTGGTAAGCGCTACGTGTGAAATGATTATCAACATTATTGAAGGAATCGTGGATCGAAAATACGATGAAAATATAGGTTTAAATTTATTTGCCTTCTAATTGCTCCTTTAAGATTACTGTTTTCTTTTATCTATCTTAAATAAGGAGAAGTTTTTTCATGAGGAATTTATTATGAACTGTCCAATTTGTCACGAACCGCTTTTTCATCAAGAAAAAAGTTTTGTTTGCAAAAACCACCATACCTTTGATCAAGCCCGACAAGGATATGTCAATTTGTCGAGAAAACAAAAGGCTGCCGGTGACAACGCTGAAATGGTTAAAGCGCGGACCGCGTTTTTAGAACGGGGATTATACGATTTTATGGCTCAGGATGTCACCAAGGCAATTCAAGAAAAAAGTCCTGAAAAGTTTTTGGATTTAGGATGTGGCCAAGGATATTACACTAAGCGCTTTGCGCCATTTACCCAGGAGTCTTATGGAGTGGATTTGAGCATTCCAGCAATTGCTTATGCGGCAGGACAAGATAAAAAGACTCAATATATTGTTTCTTCTATTTATTCTTTACCTTTTGAAGATCAATCTATGGATCTGTTAACCTCCATCTTTACTCCTATTCCCGCTCAAGAAGCGGCTCGGATTTTAAAACCAGATGGAGAACTCATCACAGTCACCCCTGGAAAATATCACCATTATGAGCTGAAAGAGGTCCTTTATCCTCAAGTCCGTTTGAACGATAAACTTCAAGCCATTGAAGGCTTTGAATGTATTGAACAGCACGAAATTACTCAAAAACAACACGTTACAGACGTTAAAGAACTGCTGAACATGACACCTTATCGATATAAAACATCTAAAGAAGACCTTAAAAAACTGGCTAATGTAGAGAGTTTAGATGTGACATGTTCCTTTTTAGTCAGCCGTTGGAGGAAGTATGAAAGCCGCAATTAAACGCTGGGGAATTAATGGAGAAGGAATTGCCTATCTCAATAAAAAAGCGATCTTTGTTGAAAATGCCATTCCAGGGGAAGTAGTGGAATTCCAAATTGATCAAGACCAAGGCAAGTACGCTAAGGGTCATACAACTCTCATTTATGATCAATCCCCTCGGCGACGTGATCCAATGTGTCCAAAGTGGCAAACGTGTGGTGGATGTTCTTTAATGCATGTTGATTACAAAGGACAAATGCGAATGAAAGAACATGCCCTTCAAGAAGCTTTGCGTAAATATGCTGGATATACCGGTCCAATTTTGGATATCATCAAAAATCCTTCTCCTTTAGGATATCGCAATGCTTGTAAATTGCCTTTTGGTCTAGATGAAAAAGGCCATACCACTACAGGAATGTATAAACGGGGAACCAACGAATTTGTTCCTTTAGAACGTTGCATCATTCATTCGAAAAAATTGGAACAAGTACGCCGCGATCTGAACGCCTTAATGACCAAATCCAATTTAAAGCCAGCTTCAGCCGAGAATCCCAATGGTTTACTCACTTTAGTACTCAAACAATTTGATGATAAAGTTCATGTGGCTTTAGTGACCACTAATCTTCAAATCCCTCAAGAACTGGTTAGTGAACTCTTAGCCATTCCCAATGTGGCTTCGGTTTGGCAATCCATCAAAGCTCCTCATGATCCAGACCATGAACTCTTTGGAAAAAAAGTATTTCATCTAGGGGGAGAAATGAAGATGACACTTCAACTAGATGATTATTCACTCAATTTGTTGCCTAAATCTTTCTTTCAACTTAATACCGCTCAAGCACTCCAACTGTATAAATTGGTGGCTTCTTGGGTACCGGAAAACACGGATTTATTAATTGAAGCTTATAGCGGTATTGGAGCAATTTCACTTTTTGCAAGCGATAAAGCTCATGAAGCTATTGGAATTGAACTTATTGAAGATGCGGTAGCCAATGCCAATGAAAATGCCTTAATAAATGGCAAAGAAAATCTCTCCTTTGTGTGTGGAGATGCCGCTACCAAGCTTAAAGACATCACCTCTAAAGCTACTTTTGACGCTTTAATTGTGGATCCCCCTCGTAGTGGTTTAAACCAAGCTATGCGCCAAACTATTTTAGAAGCAAAACCCCAAACCCTTATTTATGTCTCCTGTAATCCGGCCACTCTTGGTAAAGATTTAGCCGTTTTAGATGAAATTTATGAAATTAAGCAAGTCCAGCCTTTCGATTTTTTCTCTCAAACCCCTCATGTAGAAACAGCCGTCTTGCTTCAAAAACGAGATCAACCCAAAGCCAAAAAAGCTTTATCTCTTGATTCCTCTAAAAATAAATTCTCTAAAAAGACGCATTCAAATACCGCTTCAAAATCTCATTCTTCTAGTTTTCAAAAACACTCAGGTAAAAAAGTCGGACACAAATAAAAAAGATGAAAAAGAAGC
>CAYMGC010000153.1:0-2580 GCA_964389885.1 uncultured Erysipelotrichaceae bacterium
CGCTCTTTCCTCCATAATTTTTTTGGCGGTTTGTAAACTGATGGACTTCACCATGGATAAAGGAAGACGTAAGGCATTTTGATCTAAGATAAATTCAGCGGCTGAATAATTTAAGCTCAGAGGCAAAACGGGAATATTTCGTCCAGCGCACTCCTTTAAAAAGGCTTGAATTTTACTTCCTGAACCAATCGCCGCGTTTAAATTGCACAAATAAAAGGCTAAAGGATAGCGAGCTTTGATCCAAGTCATTTGATATACGATCAAGCCATAGGCATACGAATGGGATTTGTTAAAGCCATATTGAGCAAATTGTTCCATGACTTCAAAAATTGCCTGAGCCTGCTCTTCCTTAAGGCCTTTTTCTTGGGCCCCTACTACAAATTTTTGGCGCCAACTTTCCATTTCCTCTACATTTTTTTTAGACATCGCTTTGCGCAAACTGTCCGCTTGCGACAGGGTAAATCCACCCAATAAACGAGAAGCTTCCATGATTTGTTCCTGATACACAAAGATTCCACCCGTTTCGGCCAATAGAGGATCGAGTAATGGATGAAGGCTTTGACGTTTTTTGGGATGAAACCGCGCTTCTAAAAACAAATCGATGTTTTTCATCGGCCCAGGACGATATAAAGCTAAAATCGCCGCAATATCTTCAAAACAAACGGGTTGATAGCGGATGACCAATTGACGAATTCCGGCACTTTCCAGCTGAAAAATGCCAAGGGTATCCCCTTGCCGCAAAAGGGTATACACCAAGGGATCATCTTTAGGCAGTTGCAACAAGTCAATGTCTTGACCCGTTTGACGTTTGATTTCTTGCACCATCGCATCAAGAGTAGATAAATTGCGAATGGCCAAAAAGTCAAATTTAATCAAACCCAAGTCTTCCAAATAGTCCATTGAAAATTGGACCACGGGAAGATTTTCTTCAAGATGGATAAGTGGAGCTTGGAAAACAATGGGATCTTTGGCTAGAACAATCCCACCCGCATGAATGGAAGGATGCCGAGGTAGGCCTTCAATGGAAAGAGCCAAAGAATATAAGCGTTGAAAGGCTTTATCATTATCAATATGCGAGGCAAAGCTACGAATGGTTTGATAGGCTTGGGCTAAAGAGAGAGTGGCCGGAAGTCCATTGAGCAAATTTTCGACATTGCGCATCGGAAGGCCTAAGGCATGGGCTACATCGCGCAAAGCCAATTTGGCTTTAAAGCGGGCAAAGGTCACAATGTGGGCCGCATGGCCTTTTTGATATTTATCTTGTACATAGTCAATGATTTCGCTGCGTCGCGTATCGGGGAAATCAACATCGATATCTGGCATCGAGATGCGAGCGGGGTTTAAAAAGCGTTCAAATAATAAATGATTGGCTACAGGATCAATATGGGTAATTCCCAAACACCACGCCACCAGCGATCCCGCGGCAGAGCCACGACCAGGTCCCGCTAAAATGGATCGAGTCCGCGCTTCTTTAATAAAATCCCATACAATGAGAAAATAATCCGCAAATCCCATCGATAAAATCACATCAAGTTCATGTTGAAGTCGTTTCTTATATACCTGTTGGCGTTCTGAATCCAAAGATAAAGCAGCCAGTCGTTTTTTTAAGCCCGCTACACAAAGCGTTTTTAAATAAGTGGAGCTAGAACACTGCGCTTTATTGGGATAAATCGGTAAAGCGGCTTTGGGTAAATCATAGTCTTGGACCAAATTGGCGATAATTTGTGTATTTTCCAATTCCTGAGCCAAGTATAAACTCTTCATTTCCTGCTCACTGCGCCAATATCGCCCTTGGCGAACATCAAGAGTAGGGTCTTCTAAGCGTTTATTTTGAGAAATGGCCCGTAACAACGTCAACAATTGAACATCGGATTCTTTAGCGTATTCAATACGAGATAACGCGATAGGCCTCAAGTTATTTTTCAAAGCAATTGTACGTAAATGCGTTTCTTTATAAGCAGGCGAGTCTTGAAGCGAAATGGCTACGGCTACCTCTGCTCCATTTTGGCCAAGAGCTTGAAAAAAGGCGGCTACGCTCGTCTCCTCCATTTTGGCCATGGTTTCAAAGTCATCATCACCTCCCGCATTCATCAAAATGAGCTGCGAGGAAAGCGAAAGAAGGTCTTCAAAAGGTAAGACAGGATCCGTTAACGCTTTAGAGGAGTCCATTCCTTGCTTCGTCTCTTCCATATTTATAGAGGTTTCTAAAGAGGAGCCTTTTTCCAATCGCACCCACTCTTTTTGACCACAAAGTAAAGTCGAAATTTGAAAAAGGGCTTGTAGGCCCTCGGTGTTTTTGGCTAAGGCTAAAAGGGGAATGCGCTGATTTTGATATAAGACTTCAAATTCCAATCCCACAATCGGTTTTAATCCCGCTTTTTGAGAGGCTTTTAAAAACTCCATCGTCCCAAACATCGTATTGTGATCGGTTAAAACCACGGACGATTGGCCCGCTTCTTTAGCTAAATTCACAATTTCTTCGATGCGCAAAGGACTTTCCAGCAAAGAATACGAAGAACGAGTATGTAAGTGAATCATACTTTTTATTATACGCAAGGCCTTTAAAACCTAAATAGTCAG
>CAYMGC010000154.1:0-2577 GCA_964389885.1 uncultured Erysipelotrichaceae bacterium
GTTCGGCCGCCAATAAAATATTGTATTGGGCACTCGGAAAAAGAGAAGAATCTAAATTTTCTGTAAAGCCCTTGGTAGAGAGTTGACCTGGAATGAGTTGAATACCATGCCAAAGCCCTTGGGGGAAAAGGAGATTTTGGTTTGTCAAAAAAGGCAATTCTACACTATTTTGAAGTTCTAGAGGAATACTGGTCTTTTTATTTTGGGTTAACAAGGAGGAAATGGGCTGACCATTTTTCCATACAGAATCGATTTCAAAGGTAGATAAATCGTTTAAAATCACTAAATCGGCTAAATAGCCTGGAGCAATTGCTCCTCGTTCACTTAGTCCATAATGACTAGCCGTATTGATGGTCGCCATCTTAATCGCTTCAATGGGATCACAACCTAGTTCAATGGCTTCGCGAATTTCCTGATCAATGGTTCCCTCCAGAAAAATATCTTCAATGTGCTTATCATCCGTACAAAAAGAGCAATGATTGAGTGGAATATGATGCTTTAAAAGACCTGTTAAAATGGCTTCTAAGTTTTTTGCTCCGCTTCCTTGACGAATGAACAATTGAAAGCCATTTTGAAGACGTTCAATGGCTTCCTGATAACTACTGGCTTCATGATCGTTAACAACGCCCGCTAACCGATAGGCTTGTAAATCCTTTTGACTTAATCCGGGGGCATGACCATCGATGATCTTGTTGGAAAAGAGAGCAAATTTTTCTAACATCTTAGGATGACTATTTAAAACATCGTCCATTCGCATCACTTCAGCTAAACCAAGTACTTCATCTCGATTGGCATAAGCTTCCATATCTTCGGCGGAAAAAAAGCCCGCTCCATTGATTTCAAAATCACAACTTGGGACACTAGAGGGAATCATAAAAAAGTAATCAAGAGCCGCTTTTGAAGCATCCTCTAACATAAAATCCATTCCGGCCGTACCAGTAGCATTGACAATTTCATGGGGATCGGCAATAACAGTACAAATGCCATGCTTCAACAAAATCGAAGAGAGCGCCAAAGGAGTCGCCATAGAGCTCTCAATATGGAAGTGAGCATCAATTAATCCCGGAACAACAAATTTGTGATGTAAATCGATATTTTCTTTGCCTTCATATTGACCAATTCCCGCAATGCGATCCCGATCTAAAGCAATATCCCCTTGCACAATCTGATTGGTGAATACATTGACGATTTGCGCATTTTTTAAGACGACATCGGCTTTTTTTTGACCTCTAGCAATCGCAATTAAGTTTTTGATATAACTCATGATTTTTTCTCCTTGTTTTGTACTTTTCCTATCACGTTCGAAATTTGAATACCCGAAAAATGCTTATTCTCTTTTCAAAAAAAGAAATGGAACTCTTATTGGGCCACACTTTTCTTATAAAGCACTTTTCTTAACAGGACTTTTTCTTTGGTTTCCCATTGAAAAAAGCCTAAAAAAAATTTGGATCTTTTCGTCGAAATACGATGAGATCCAATGGAGTGAGAAAAATATGGCGAAGACAGTGGAATTTGAACCTAAATGATTATATTTCTTCCAATTTTACTTTACCTATCAATGATATTTTATCTCTATTTATCTATATAAACTGATTTTACGACAAATTTACGATACTTTCTTGAATACGACAAAATAACCCATTCTTTTCCTTTCAGGTTAGGCTCTAATTCTAATTTTTTACTATTTCATATTCTAAGGAGAACAATTATGCCAAAGGGATTCAATTTACAATGAATAAAATTTGGAAATCTCATTATTTTAAATGAGCTACCTGAAAGAGTTACTGATAAAAAGACCTAGCTTTTATGATCCTGTCTTTGTGATTGCGGAATGATGTTTAGGGATCTAATGATGATTTATTGAATGGAAACAAATTATAGTTGTAAAAAAGAGTCTAGGTCTTCTTAGACTCTTTTTCTTTTGAACTAACGCTGCAATGATCTTATCTCCCTTTTTTAGAATAATAGGATCAATCTTAATTTGGCTAAATTGAATAAGCTGACCTTGAATTGATAAGAGTCTGACTCAAGTATTCATGGCGTGATCCTTTCTAAGAAAAATAAAACTTAATCTATTGAGTTTCATTTATTTTTGTCTATATTTCCTTCTTATCTGGCTTTACAACCTTGAGATATTGATTGAAAACTCTGAAGTGGTTGACGTTGGTGCCAGAAATTGATGCTTTATGCCAAAAAGATTGTAATTTAAATCAACTTTTGAAAAGATTTAATCGAAACAAGAACGAGTCCTTTAGGGATGAGTCTATTTCGACTTGTGAAAAAACAAGATAATTTAACTAATTAAGTTAATTTTTACAATATGAATTATAAAAAGAAAAGATAGAAAGGAATGAATATGAACTTTAAGAAAAAATTATTCATGATGTCTCTTGCAGCATCTATGGCCGTTCCAAGTAACTTGGCTTTAGTTGCTAGTGTGGCTACTCCTGTATTGGCTGATAATGAAAAAAATGATTTTGAATTTATTAAAGGTCTGATTGAAGAGGCGAAGATTCCTAATGAGATACTGAAGTTTTTAAATGTTAAATTCGGAGAGAATGAAGAAATTATAGATTG
>CAYMGC010000155.1:0-1216 GCA_964389885.1 uncultured Erysipelotrichaceae bacterium
TTCATGGGCCAATTTCTAAAAAAGAAACATTTCAGGCATTTAAAGTGAAAAGTTTTGTATGCCCTTGCAGAAAGCAATTGAAAAGAATTTTACCCACGATTAAAATATGGAACAAGACGTAGTTTCGTTTGAGGAGGAAAGAAATGAAACCCAAAAAAATAACAGCTGGGTTGGCGTCTCTTGCGATGGCGCTTTCGCTAGTTGGCTGCTCGGGTGGTGGCTCCACATCGGGTGGCATGAGCAGTGCGGATGTCTTAAAAGTGGGTACAACCCAAGAACTATCGGGTGTGTTTAACCCAATGTATGCTACATCGGCTTACGACCAATGGATCGTAAACATGGTTTACCAATCCATGACGGCTTACAATGCGGACAATGAATTGTATCCCGTGATCGCTTCCGAATTGCCAGAAATCGCAACGGATGGTATGTCTGTTACCTTCAAGCTTCGTGAGGACCAAAAATTCTCCGATGGCTCCACTTTGGATGGAGATGACGTAAAATACACCTTTACGTTGATGGCTGATCCCGAATACATTGGTGGATACAACGATGGTCTTTGCAACTTCATTAAAGGTTGGGATGAATACCAAAATGGCGATGCCAAAGAGGTTTCCGGTATTGAAGTATCGGATGACAAATTAACCGTTACCTTCACCTTTGAAGATCCCGATATCAGTGCGGCTGAAACCATTGGCAGCGTCGCAATCATGCCTGATGATCAATTCGAATACACCAAAGGGGATTTGGACAAATACAAAAACTTAGATCCAAGCGAAATCGTAGGCTCTGGTGCTTATAAGCTCAACAGTTATGACAAATCCGCGGGTGCTTCCGTTGTCCTCAACGACAACTACACCGGTGAAGGCACTTACAATATTAAATCCGTTATCGTGCGTACGATCGCCGATGGTACCGAAGTGGCTTCTTTGCAATCCGGCGACATCGACTACATCTCCGATGAAATTCAACCCGATATTATCGGTCCTGCTTCCTTACTTGATAATGTAGATACCAACCATTACTTCCGTGCGGCGGAAGGATACTTTGGCTTTAACTGCCAAGCCACACCAACCAATGAAAAATTGGTGCGTCAAGCGCTCTCCTATGCGACACCTCGTGCGGAATTCGTGGATGCTTACTATCAATGGCCTACAAAAGATGGTGCGCCTCAAGTGGCTTCCGATATTGAAGATGTAACCGTTGGCTATGTTCC
>CAYMGC010000155.1:1316-2552 GCA_964389885.1 uncultured Erysipelotrichaceae bacterium
ACTATCGATCCCGCTAACGAAGATGCTTCGAGCGATTGGAACGTTTTCTTCATGGCTTTATCCTTCACTGGTCTAGGCAATACCTCAATGAACAATGCTCTTGGCTTTACAGGTTCTATCGAACATCCTGTTCCTGGTGGAAACAACTATCCACAATTGTACAATGTGGAACTCAACGACTTACTCAACGCGGGTAAAGCAACAGGCGAAGAATCTGTATCGGTAGAAAACTACAAAAAAGCGATGATTCTTGCTTCCCAAGAAGCCTCCTTCTTACCGATTTATGGTAACAACCTCTTCAACCTCTACAACAAGCGCGTTAAAAATTTGAACACCGGTTCGGTTTGCAACTGGTCGCAAGCTCTAGAAGGGGCCTATCTTGAAACCTCTTCGGATGCTGAATAATTTTTAATCCGAACAAAATAAAAAATAATAATAGTAAGACGCAATTTGCGTCCATCGTCCTGCCAAGGGAAGCGTGACACGCAATTGGTCTCGCTTCCCTTTTTGCTTTTTGTTCGCTTAAAGCGAACGGTTTCACTTCGATAACAAGAAAAAAATGATGGCAAATGGCGGGAAAAAAGGATAAGGAAGCTAAGGAAAGAAAACTCCAAAAAAACTTTTCTCTCTTTTACTTTTTATCCATAATTTTCAAATCATTTTTCAACAATTTTCCAACATTTTTCTCTTTGTTATAATGGCAACAGTTTTAAGCAATCTTAAGGGAAAAGGAGATTAGAAAGATGCTCAAATACGTGTTAAAGCGCTTGCTGACCTCAATCCCCGTTCTATTGATCATCACGATGGTCATCTTTGGGGTCGTCAAAGCGATGCCTGGCGATGAGCTAACTGCTTACTTAGGACCGGGAACGAAGGCTACGCAAGAAGTCAAGGAAAGAGCAAGAGAAAAACTTGGTCTGGACAAATCCATCCCCGAACAATACGTTCGCTGGATGGGCCGGGTACTGACGGGTGACCTTGGGACCTCCTTCACATTGAAAAAGCCAGTGGGTGAAATTATTGGCACTTACGTTTGGAATACATTCTTGCTCAATGTGGTGGCGATGATCATAGGGCTAGCGCTCGCCATACCGGTTGGCATAAGGCAAGCCGTCAAAAAAGGCTCGGCCGAGGACAACTTCTGGACGGTGCTGTCGCTGCTTGGAATCTCCGTACCATCGTTCTTCTTTGGTATGTTGTTGATCTTCTTTGTGGGAATGAAGGTCAGCTGGATTC
>CAYMGC010000156.1:0-2486 GCA_964389885.1 uncultured Erysipelotrichaceae bacterium
ATGGTATTGAACTACGGCTTGTTGACCGATTTTATCCATCAAGCAAAACGTACCTTGTGGCTCAAGCCTTGAAGTTATCAGACCGAACCTATTTTTGTGATCAATGTGGGTATACAGCCGACAGGGATTTCAATGCAAGCCTTGAGGGATTGTCTGACTTATCAGAGGAGCTAAAAAAGCCAAGTCTGTACCGTAGGCTATACGGGATGTCTTTGGACTGTACATGATTGTGAGTAGGACTCGTTATAAAAGCATACAGGATGAAGCAGGAATTCTCTCAGGGTATTTTTGTCTACATTTTGAGTAGCGATTTATTATTATGCGAATGAAAGAGCGGTTGGAATGTTATATAGACAGCTATTCCATCGCAAATATATACATTATTAAGGATTTCTATCAAGGAGATTCCAAGACTTTCCATTTGAAAGACGAAAAAGGGCAATTAGTGCCTTTAACGATTTTAAATCGAGAAGATTATGGCGATCATATTCATTACACCTGTTCTATTGATGAAGAAATTGAAGTTGGTCGTGATTATCTTCTTTATGAAGAACATGCACAGTTTTGTCCAGCTATTTATGGACACATTGTAAAAACCTCAGAATTTGCGGATCGTTATGTCCAATTGGAGGAAACGTATGGGTGCAACTATACTCCAGAGCAGACAACCTTTACCACTTGGTCTCCCGTAGCTGTTTGGATGGAAGTGGTTTTGCATACTCCAGAAGGCGATCGTGTAATTCCTATGGAGCGCCAAGAACGGGGAGTATGGAAAGCGACCATTAAAGAAGATTTGCTAGGTCAGCTCTATACATATCGTTTTAAAGTCAATGGACGCATTCAGGAATGCTTAGATCCTTGGAATCCTTTTACGGGCATTAATACAAGTGTCTCGCAAGTCAATTCCTTTGAGGCTTTAAATTTACCCGAAAAAGTGGTATTGCCTGCTATGGAGCAAGATACCGATGCCATTGTATATGAGGCTTCCATTCGAGACATGAGTGCCCAAAAAAATAGCGGCTTTACTCATCCTCGAACTTTTGAAGCGTTTACTGAAGAAAACGACACCACCACAGCTCAACAAACAGGACTTTCCTATCTCAAAACCCTTGGCGTTTCCCATATCCAATTAATGCCTGTATTCGATTTTGGCAGCGTGGATGAGCAATATCCTTCCGTTTATTACAACTGGGGTTATGATCCCATGCAATATCGATCTTTTGAAGGCACCTATTCAACCGATCCTTATAATCCCGCCAAGCGCATCGTTGAATTTGCCCAATTGGTAACCAATTTGCATAAAGCTGGTTTAAAGGTCAATTTGGATTTGGTTTACAATCATGTTTGGAAACGCGAAGATTTCGCCTTAGATCAATTGGTACCCGATTACTTCTTCTTGATGGATTCTATGGGCAATTATTCCAATGGGTCTTATTGTGGCAATGACATCGATACTCGTCCAGCCATGAGTCGAAAGTATTTATTGGATACCACAAAAATGTTAGTGGATGTCTTTGATGTAGATGGTTTTCGCTTTGATTTAATGGGAGTATTGGATTACACCCTAGTCAATGCGATTGCTGAATACGCTAAGTCCAAAAAACCAGATTTCATGGTATATGGTGAAGGCTGGGATATGCCAAGTTATGTTCCAAGTGATTTACGCGCTTCACAAAATAATCAACACAAAATGCCTTTAGTGGGCCAATTTTCGGATCGGTTTCGGGAAGTTATTCGTGGCAGTAACGATTGGTTGAACGAGGCTGGCTATTCTAATGGAAACATCGATCGCCTTCAAGAAGCGAGACAAGTGGTTGCGGCTTCCGTATTTGAAAATCGCTACGATGCTCCTTTTAAAGCGATTAACTATGTTGAATGTCACGATAACCATACAATGTGGGACAAAAATCGCGTCGCTTGCCAAGGACAACCTCGCTCCATTCGTATGAAGCGTCAAAATTTGGCGACAGCTATGGTGTTGTTGTCGCAAGGCATTCCATTTATTCACAGTGGACAAGAATTTGGACGAACCAAACAAAATCTTGGGAATACCTACAATCGTTCCGACAATTACAATATGATCGATTATCATCGTCGGGATGAAATGGAACCTGTTGTGGAAACATTCCGTGAACTCGTTCAATTGCGCAAAACTCATCCTTCTTTCCGTTTGGATACAAATGAAAAAATTCGTCAAAATGTTCAAACCGATACGATTGACGATAAAGTACTCATCTATAAAACTACCGATGGCCAAGAACGCTTAATGACCTTCTTTAATCCAACAACCGAAACGGTTGTTTACGAGTTGCCTGAAAAAGCCAAGTTAATTTATGATTCTGAAAAGCGCAACCCAAAAGACATGAGTGTGGTGTCTCTTGGTCCAATTAGCACTGTAATCGTCTCGTTAGAAGAGAAGATGGCCTAGAAGTCTTTTGTCACTTCTAGGTTTTTTTAATAGTCTATATACTTTGAAATGAGGAAAA
>CAYMGC010000157.1:0-2451 GCA_964389885.1 uncultured Erysipelotrichaceae bacterium
AATGCTCAAAAATCCATTCGTACTAACGATATTGAAAACGTAGGGAAAACAGCTCGCCATCATACCTTCTTTGAAATGTTGGGAAACTTTTCCATTGGGGATTACTTTAAAAAAGAAGCCATTCCTTTTGCTTGGGAATTTTTAACGAGTCCAGAATGGATTGGTTTTGATAAAGATAAACTCTACATTACTGTTTATACCGATGATGATGAAGCCTACCGCATTTGGACCGAAGTATGTGGCGTCGATCCAAGTCATATTTTAAAAACTAAAGAAAATTTCTGGGAAATTGGTAAAGGCCCAGGAGGTCCTGACACCGAGATCCATTTTGACCGTGGTCCAGAATACGATCCGCAAGGATTAGGCGAAAAACTGTTCTTTGATGAGATGGAAAACGATCGTTACATTGAAGTATGGAACGTGGTGTTTAGCCAATATGATTGTGATCCCGAATTGGATCGTCATGACTACAAAGAATTACCTCAGAAAAACATTGATACAGGTATGGGCTTAGAGCGTTTAGTGGCCTTAATTCAAGGTGGGGAAACTAACTTTGATACGGATTTGTTCTTGCCCATTATTCGGGCTACTGAAACGCTTTCTGGGGTGCCTTATGAAGGCGAAAACAAAATGGCCTATCGGGTTATTGCCGATCACATTCGTACTCTTGTCTTTGCGCTTTCGGATGGAGCTAGCTTTTCTAACTCGGGGCGCGGTTATGTATTGCGTCGAGTATTGCGGCGCGCGGTGCGTTTTGGCTTAAAGCTTGGTTTGGATGAGCCATTCTTATATAAACTCGTTCCAGTTGTCGCTGAAAACATGAAAGACTTTTATCCTTATTTAATGGATAGTATCGAGAAAAACCAAAAGCTTATTCGTCAAGAAGAAGAATCCTTTAAAAAGACGCTTAAAAATGGTCAAGCGTTGTTGGATGAAGAAATTGCTCAAGCCAAAGAAAGTGGTAGCGATAAACTCTCAGGCGATGTGACCTTTAAACTTTACGACACCTATGGGTTCCCCTTTGAAATGACCCAAGAAATCGTAGAAGAAAATGGTCTAAAAGCCTTACGTGAAGAGTTTGATGCGCAAATGGCTGAACAAAAAGCTAGAGCTAGAGCCGCTCGTAGCAAGCAGGATTCCTTTGCAAGTCAAAATGAAGAACTCATGAATTTTACCGAGGCTTGTGAGTTTAATGGCTATGACAATTTAGAAGAAGAAGGGACCATTATCGCGCTCTTTAAAGATGGCCATATGGTGGATTCTTTAGAAGATGAAGGCCAAGTGATTTTGGATATCACTCCTTTCTATGTCCAATCGGGTGGCCAAGTAGCGGATACTGGTACATTAAGTTCGGATACTGTCCAAGCCAATGTAGTAGATGGCATTAAAACGCGCAACAAACAACATTTATTACAAGTAGAAGTCCAAGAAGGAATGTTGAAAAAAGGCGATAAGGTGTTGCAAAAAGTCGATGCTAAGCGACGTATGGATACGACGGCTAACCATTCCGCCACCCACCTTTTACAATCAGCCTTAAAATCCGTTTTAGGTGATCAAATTCATCAAGCAGGAAGCTATGTAGGGCCTGATTATTTGCGTTTTGACTTCAATCACCGCGATAAGCTTACCGCTGAACAACTTGCTGCCATTGAAAATGCGGTCAATAGTATGATTGAAGACGCTTGGCCTGTAACTAAAGAAATTATGTCTTTGGAAGAGGCCCAAAAAACGGGAGCTACGGCTTTGTTCGATGAGAAATATGGCGATGAAGTTCGTGTTGTTACCATGGGGGATGTGTCTAAAGAATTTTGTGCTGGTTGCCATGTCAACAACACCGAAGAAATTGGCCTGTTAAAAGTCGTGGGCGAAGAGTCAATTGGTAGTGATACCCGTCGTATTACCGCTAAAACCCGTAAAGCGGCCTATGATGAATTTGCTTCCCAACAAAAAGTTTTGGAACATATCGCCAAAACCGCTAAAGCCAATGGGTTAAAAGGATTGGATTCTAAAATCGGCTCCTCCTTTGATCAAATGAAAGCCATGCAAAAAGAGATCGGCGAATTGAAAAATCAAATCTTTGCCTTGAAATCCAAAGAATGGGCCAATGAGGCTAAAGAGATCAATGGTCTGCATGTCTTGACCAAATCGTTAAGTGGTATGGATGGTAAGGCTTTAAAAGACATTGCTTCTTCTTTAAAAGGTGCCGATGAAAATATGATTGTCTGCCTCATTTCCTCGGATAATGGTAAGCTGACGATTGTTGCGGGAGCAGGTAAAGAAGCCATCAAGCGCGGAGCACATGCTGGAAAATTAGTAAAAGAAGTAGCGGCTTTAACGAATGGTCGTGGCGGTGGAAAGCCTGATTTAGCCCAAGCCGGTGGAACCGACGGTTCTAAAATTAAAGAGGCTTTTGCCAAAGTTGAAGAGATGAGTCAAAATCTTTAATTAATA
>CAYMGC010000158.1:0-2420 GCA_964389885.1 uncultured Erysipelotrichaceae bacterium
TATTTAAATTTACTATTAAGAAATATTTTTCTAAAAAAATTATTTTAAATTCGTATGATAGCGATGCTTAAAGAGGCAAACTATCTGCTCAATATAATTCTCCATCGTTTATATAATCCAATTGCACAAGAGACTAGTAGGCACCATTCCACAACTGATAAAAACGAACAGGATGGGCTTGTATCTCGAAGATGACCTTATAAAGGAACAACTTGGGCTAGTCTTAAATCTAAATAAAAATGCGACCCGATGTTTTGGGTCCTTTTTTATTTCTCTGTATTAAACAGTATCGTATAACCTTTCTCTAAAGTCTTTTTCATATCAATTATTCGTTGATTGGATGAACCAATAAACTTAAAAGAAAGTTTTTTTTTGGAATCTCAAATCGTCCATCGCAAAAGACATCACAAAGTCTTACAGTTTCTAATCGAATTGAATTGGTTATGATCTTATCCAAGTAAAATTTCGAATAGAGCCAAATGACTTTATCTAGAAAACGTTCTTTGATTCGTTTGATCAAAGTAAGAATAGTTTTAACGTTTTGATTGGCTAGTGGCTCGCCACTAAGGATCGTAACTCGTTATAAGGTTTATCATCTCAAGAAAAGAGTCTTCAATGGGTCCATTCCTTACCACCATTGAAATCCTAAGCAACGGAATTGAAGCATCCCTTACAATAAAAAGGACATCTTTGAACGAACAAGGTGCAATCAATTCCTGCATCATTTAAACTTCGTTTCTGATTTGTACGTATTTCATTTTCTTTTATTCTCTTAAAAATTAAAAAAAGGAAGTCAATCAAGTCCTCCCTGTAATCACTAAAATTTTTGATGCTTAACACGTTTTTCTACTTCTTGTTGTTTTTCTTTAAATGATGTGGTGTACGACCCACTTAAGTATCTATTCACTCTATGCAAACGAGAGGTATCTGTTGAACGGCAGGACAATGGGTTCCAATTTTATCTTGGTAGCCATAATCTTTACAACAATCAACAGGAACATTGACAGCAAAATAAGGTATATCATGATCCAGAGCATAGGATGCCTTCTAAAGCGGAAAGGTTATTCTTTACTCTATAAAAAGTTTTAACTTAAAAATATGAACTTCGAAATCTTCCTTAATCCCTAGGCCTATACACTATAGATGGGTTATTTTGTTATGCGCGATTAGAAAGGGATCGAATGGCAAATCGAAAAAACTCAAAAGAAGAGTATTGAAAGTAGGCGAAAGTCAACCTAAAGATTTAATCTACGAATGCAAATACCAAGATCGAGAGGATAAAAGAAAGAGAATTTATGCAAAAGATTTAAAGAGTTTGAGCGAAAAGAAAAAAGAAATCCATGTTGAATCAAGGAATAAGTTTGAATACAAGTAAATACATTTCTCTTAAATACTACGAAACAAAGAAGCAAAGAGAACTTTTCAGGCTATTGAAAAAATTATTAAAAGATGATTTCTAGAGAAAAATCACGAAAATGACTAAAGCCGATGAAAAAGCTTTGTTAATAGATCTTCTAATTCAATAGTCAAAACAGTCTATTCTGTTTGTAAAAACGCCTTTGAGTATGCTATTGAAAAAGAACTTGTAACAAAAAAATCCTTTAATTTTTCGGTAGCTACAATTTTAAAGGTAAAAAAGCTATCCCTGCTTTTACAGAAGAATTAACTAGTGTAATAGAGGACATGAAAAATTCTAAGATTTATAGTTATTATGTTCCTCACTTCATCTTCTTAAAAGAAACAGGATTGAGGAATTCAAAATTTTTAGGTTTGACTCTAAAAGATATTGACTGGGAAATAAAATGATTTCAGTAAATCAGCCCCTTCAAAGAGATTCTAAAACTCGTAGAATATATAAAAAAATAAGAGTTCACAAGCACAAATTTCTTTAAGTGCGCTGAAAAGGCATTAAAACAGCTTATAGTAAATGGCAAAACTCTCAAAATTTTAATGGATGGAAAAGAAAAAAGATCTCGCAGTGGATTTTTATCGTTACTAAATTTGGTGCTTTGAGAGCCGCCAATGCTTGGAGAAAAATTTTTAAGCAAATTGAGGTTTTGTATAACAAAAAACATCCAGACACTCCTATTAAAATCCACGCTCATAAGTTTCGTCATACAGCTGCTACAGATCTCTTAAGAAAAGGATTGAGCGTACCTTCGACGCAGAAAATACTTCGTCACGCCAATCCGGATGTAACTCTTAAAGTTTACACTCATCTTTCAGAAGAAGATTTAAACAACGAGTTTAGATCCGTAATTCAATAATTCAAGTTTTAAACTTAAATTTGAAGCACTGAATTTACGACAAATTTACGACAAATTAGAGAAAAGCAGGGGCAAAATATTCCAAAATAAGCCCAATTAGAGGATTTTGCTATTCTCTTTAAGAGCAAAAAAAAATTCTGATTCTCCTTTAAA
>CAYMGC010000159.1:0-2396 GCA_964389885.1 uncultured Erysipelotrichaceae bacterium
AGAAAAAAACGTTTTTTGAGTAGCGAAAATACTTTTGAAATCCCTTTAGAAAATCGATTTCTCGCTCAAAAAGGGAAAAAGAAAAGAAATTGATGGAAGAAGGACATTTTGAAAGCCATTGCTTAAGGAAAGAAAAAGCCATTTAAAATCGCTCAAATCATGGGAAAAAACGGTAAAAAAGAGGGTTTCGTTTCGAATGTTCTTTTCTTAGGAATCCACTCTCGTTTATAGTGGACGGGATTTGAGATTTGAAGAAAGGAAGAAAAAAGGAAAATGAACAGTCTCAGTATGGAGATCGTTTTGTTCATTGTCATGATCATTGCCGCGTTTGCGCTTTGTTATGCGGCAACACTTTATGGCTCGGTCAAAAAAGAAAGCTCTGGCAATGAACGTATGGCGGAACTCTCCACGTTTATTCGCGAAGGAGCGATGGCTTTTTTGGCCCGCGAATACAAAATTATTGTCATCTTTGTCATTATCGTGGCCATTCTTCTGACGGCCCTTGGCTTTATCCCCTCTTTGCAAGGCATTGATGGTGTGGGCTGGAGCGGCGCGATTTGCTTTATCGTCGGCGCTTTATTCTCCGGTTTGGCTGGCTTTATCGGAATGAAATCGGCGACAGCTGCCAATGCCAAAACGGCGGAAGCGGCTAGAACGGGCGGTATGCCTAGTGCTTTGCACGTCGCGTTTAATGGCGGATCGGTTTTAGGCATTTCCGTAGTCGGGTTTGGCCTGCTTGGCTTAACGGGCCTATTCCTATTGTTTACCTTTGTGTTTGGTGAACCCGAACAAGCGGTTCCCGTGGTAGCGGGGTATTCCCTTGGTTGCTCCATGATTGCTTTGTTTGCTCGTGTGGGTGGTGGTATTTATACCAAAGCCGCTGACGTAGGGGCAGACTTAGTAGGAAAAGTGGAAGCGGGAATTCCCGAAGATGATCCCCGTAACCCAGCGGTTATTGCCGATAACGTTGGTGACAACGTCGGTGACATTGCCGGTATGGGTTCTGACTTGAATGAATCGTATGTTGGCTCTTTGGTATCGTGCATTGCCCTTGGATTAACGGCGACAATCGAAGGCGTAAGTGTACCCACCCAAGCGACTTTATTCCCCTTTATCATTGCAGGAGGCGGAATCATTGCGGCAGTATTGGCGCAAGCCTTTGTCCGCATGCGCAAATGGGAAAATCCCCAAAAAGCCTTAAACCTTGCGACGTATGTCGCAACTATTTTGGAAATTTTAACGGCTCTTATTGCTTCTTTATTGCTTTTCAATAGCGTCAAGCCCTTCTTCTCCATTGCCGTTGGCTTAGCGGTAGGAATTTTACTTGGAAAAATTGCCGAAATTTATACTTCGGATGAATATGGAGCGGTAAAAGAAATTGCTGCTGAATCCAACACCGGCCATGCGACAAACATCATCGCTGGCTTCTCAGTAGGGATGGAATCCACCGCATTGACCATTTTGACTTTGGTTGGTGGAATCATCTTGGCTTATATGTTTAGTGGGATGTATGGAATTGGTTTAGGGGCTGTCGGCATGCTTTCGACTTGCGGAATCACTGTTTCCGTGGATGCCTATGGTCCTATTTCGGATAATGCGGGTGGAATTGCCGAAATGGCTCACCTTGATCCAGCGGTGCGTAAAATCACTGACCGTTTGGATTCGGTTGGAAATACCACCGCGGCCATTGGAAAAGGCTTCTGCATTGGCTCTGCGGCCTTTACTGCGTTGGCGATGATCGTAGCGTTTGCTCAAGCGGCTGGGTTAAAAACCATTTCGCTTTTGGAACCTGGCGTTCTTGTCGCCTTAATCTTTGGGGCCATGCTTCCTTTCTATTTCACCGCTTTGACCATTCGTTCGGTAGGACGGGCGGCCAATAAAATGATTGAAAACGTGCGCGAGCAGTTCAAAAACGATCCAGGTATTTTGGCGGGAACGTCCAAACCCAATTACATCGAATGCGTAGACATCTCCACCAAAGCGGCGTTGCATGAAATGATTTTGCCTGGTTTAATCGCTTTGGTTAGCCCGATTGCGATTGGCTTGCTTTTAGGATGTCAAGGTCTTGGCGGCATGCTTCTTGGGGCTCTTGTTTCAGCGATTATGTTGGCCGTCTTTATGGCCAATGCAGGTGGTGCTTGGGACAATGCCAAAAAGTATATCGAATCCGGTGAACATGGCGGCAAAGGCTCCGAGGCCCATAAAGCAGCTGTTACAGGCGATACGGTCGGAGATCCCTTTAAGGATACCGCTGGTCCAGCTATGGATATTTTGATCAAGTTGATGTCGGTAATCTCTTTGATTTTGGCTCCAATTCTTTCGCAGATGACTCCTTGGTTAAACTTCTTATACTCTTAAAGCGTCAAAACGAAAACGCTACCTCTTGGAAAGGTGGC
>CAYMGC010000160.1:0-2386 GCA_964389885.1 uncultured Erysipelotrichaceae bacterium
GAAAACTTGAAATCCGTTTCAAGCCCGTTGAATCCTTTAATGGGGCTGTGCTATCTTGCAAAGAGTTTAAACGCTTGCTGCAACTTTTCCATTCGTTTTTTGGATAACTTATAAGTTGCGTTTTTAGACAAGCGCAAAGAAAGGTTTATATATGAAAAAGAACGGTTCTGAAATCATTTTGGAAACCCTACTTGAACAAGGTGTAGACACCGTTTTTGGGTATCCAGGTGGTCAAGTCATCGATTTATACGATGCGATTTATGCCTATCAGGACCGACTGACACATGTCCTCTGTTCCCATGAGCAGCATGCCTGCCATGCGGCGGATGGATACTTCCGGGCCACGGGTAAAACCGGCGTGGTCATTGCCACATCGGGTCCAGGAGCCACCAACTTGGTTACTGGAATTGCTACGGCATTTTTGGATTCCGTGCCCCTTGTCGCCATTACCGGAAACGTATCCACTAGCCTGATCGGACGAGACTCGTTTCAGGAGGTCGACATTACTGGTGTCACTTTACCCGTCACCAAACACAACTTTTTTGTGCGTACGGTCGAGGAACTCGGTCCAACTTTACACAAAGCGTTTGAAATTGCACGCTCTGGTCGCCCAGGACCGGTGTTAGTCGACGTGCCAAAAGATGTGCAACAAGCCATTACCAATTATGAGCCCCTGGGTAAAGCGGAAAAAATGGCTGAAAAACTCGTCAGCCAACATCAAATGGAAAAAGCCATTGAAATGGTCAATGCCGCCAAACGGCCCTACATTTACATCGGTGGAGGGTCTTTAGGAGCGGATGTTTCCCAAGAAGTCATGGATTTGGCTGAAAAAATCGATGCTCCCATTGGTTGTACATTAATGGGGCTATCTGCGGTACCAACCGATCATCCCCGCTATTTGGGAATGGAAGGAATGCATGGCCACTATGCTTCCTCTATGGCCCAAAACGAATGCGATTTAATCATTGCCATTGGCTGTCGCTTTTCGGATCGTGCCACGGGCAATGTCAAAAAATACGCCAAACAAGCGAAAATTTTGCAATTCGATATTGATGCAGCAGAACTCAATAAAAACGTCAACATCAACCTTGGTTTAGCGGGCGACATTCACGATGCCGTAGGCCGCCTTTTACAAGGAGTACAAGCCCAAGAGCATCCCGAATGGCATGCGCGCATTAAAGCGCTCAAACAAGCGGAACGCTACCAACAAGAACGGTTGATCGATCGTCATCGTCTGACCCCTCAAGCGGTTATCAACGAAGTCTCCAAATATGCCGAAGATCCCACACCGATTGTTACCGATGTTGGCCAACATCAAATGTGGGTCGCCCAAAGCTATCCATTTCGTCAACCGCGAACTTTTGTATCCTCTGGCGGACTTGGCACCATGGGCTTTGGCCTAGGAGCCGCGATTGGCGCGGCCTTTGGTTCAAAAAAGCGGACCTTGCTTTTTACGGGGGATGGAAGCTTTGGAATGAATCTTGGCGAACTCGCTACGCTGAAAGCCACTCAAGCTCCTGTCGTGATCATTATTTTCAACAATGGAGTCTTAGGCATGGTGCGTCAATGGCAAACGCTTTTCTACAATGCCCACTACTCCGCCACCGATTTACACGCTCGCCAAAGCGATTTCAAAAAAATCGCCGAAGCCTTCGGAGTCCCAGGCTTTTCGGTGGATACCTTAGAAGAATTGCCTTCAGTGGTGGCCAAAGCCATGGCCAAATCGGGTCCAGTGGTGATCGATGTCAAAATTGATCCCGATGAATTCGTCTTGCCAATGCTTCCCCCTGGAGGAAGTATGGAACAAATCATTACGCTACGGGAGGAAATCTAAATGGAACGCTTTGAAATTGCCTGCCTTGTCGACAATGCCTCTGGCGTTTTAACCCGAGTTTCGAGCTTATTTACTCGTCGTGGCTTTAATATCAACTCTTTGACCGTTGGAGCGACGGAGGATCCAAACTTTTCGCGCATTACCATTTCCGTCAATGGCGATGAAAACATTCGTTCCCAATGCATCAAGCAATTGCGCAAGCTCTATAACGTCAAAAATGTCAAAGAGATGGTGCCAACCGATCGCGTTAGTCGTGAATTGGCCCTCATTAAACTCAAAAACAACCAAGAAACCCGCCCTGACATTTTAAGTGCGGTGGATATTTTCCGCTGTAAAATTATCGACTTTTCCCCCAACACCTTGTGTGTAGAAATCACTGGAGAATCGTCCAAAATTGATGCATTTTTAGCCGTCGTTAAACCGTTTGGGATTTTGGAAATGTCCCGCACTGGAGTGGTGGCGTTGCAGCGGGGTTGTCATTACTTATACGATGAAGCGGAAGATGATGCCGCTTTCATGGAATTCCGTCCAGAAGAAATAGACTAATGGGGT
>CAYMGC010000161.1:0-2381 GCA_964389885.1 uncultured Erysipelotrichaceae bacterium
GGGCTTCTTTTTATTCTTGGTTAGAAAGGTTATAAAGTTTGGAGTATTTGTCTTTGAGATAATTGGTATAAATATAAGGATCAAAGGGTTTACCGCTCACTTCTTCGACAATCTCCTTCATCGGCTTTAAAGCGCCATATTTATGGACATGGTCTTCTAACCACTTAGCGATAACTTCAAATTCATCGTTGGCAATCAAAGCTGGAATATCGAGATCTTCAGCCATTTTTTGGGCGAGTTGGGCCGCAAAAGCTGAACCAAGAGCATAGCTAGGAAAATAACCGATGTCTCCAGCTGACCAATGCATATCTTGTAAGACTCCTTCTTGATCGGTTTGCGGACGTACCCCAAGATATTCTTCGTATTTATCGGCCCAAATGGTTGGCAATTCATCGTAATCTAAGGTACCATCAGCCATCATCTTTTCAATTTCATAGCGAATGAGAATGTGCAAAGGATAGGTGAGTTCATCCGCTTCAGTACGAATCAAACCACATTCCGCCGCATTGACCATACGGTACAGTTCCTCTTTGGAGATATCTTGAAATTGGGGAAAGAGTTCTACAATTTTCGGATAAAGAGCATCCCAAAAGGCTTGGGTGCGGCCTACATGGTTTTCCAAAAGCCGTGATTGTGATTCATGGGCGGCACATCCAATGGCATCGGCCAAGGCTGTCTTTTCAAAATCGGGATCCGTTTGCAAACCATATAACGCATGACCATATTCATGAACCGTCGACAAAATGGCGCTCATCAGTCGGTTGGGATAATAGTGGGTGGTAATGCGCACATCGTCGTGGCTTAAAAAATTGGTGAAGGGATGCTCCGTTGTATTCATATAAACACGTGTGGGATCCGCCTTTAAACGTTCTAAGACGTATTGTCCTAAGACTTCTTGATTTTTCACATCACATTCTTGAGCCATAGGCGAGGTGTCAATGGGTTTGGCTTGACGCACTTGCTCAATAAAAGGGAGAAGTTCTTCTTTTAACACCTCAAAAAAGGCATCGTATTGGGCGGTATCCATACCTGGTTCAAATTTATCGAGTAACAAATCGTAACTGTTGTCTCCTGTAAAACGAGGAGAATAGCGTTCTAATAACAAGGAATTGTTGACGACATTTTTCAAATGGGGCTTAAACAATTCATAATCGGATTTTTCTTTGGCTTCATGCCAAGCGGTTTCTGCATTGGCCTGCTCCTGTACCGCCTTTTGATATACATCGGCGGGAATGGATTTCGTATCTTCTAAAGCGCGTAGGCGCAAATCCAATTCCTTCTTTTCTAAAGAATTTTGGGGCAAAGAAGCTGCATAGGCTTCAATCTTTTTGACCATTTCGGGATCATTTTCTAATTTAAAGGCCATACCCGATAAAAAAGCCAACGCTTCATTAGCTCGCGCGGCGCCCTTTTTAGGCGCTACGGTTAATTGATCGGAATAAATGGTGGTAAGAGCTAAGGAATAAGCCGCCAATTCATCGAGCAATTGTTGATAAAAGGGTTCAAATGTCAGTTTCATGAAAATCTCCTTTCGATCTGTTTGGATTCTAGCATGATTGGAAAAAGAACTTAGAGAAAAGATAAGCGAAGTTAAACATTAAAGAAGAGCCAAAATGCAAAAGACCTCCACTCCCTTTTTTCTCGATATTTAGAAGGGAAATTTTAAAATAAATATGAAATAAAGAAATTCTTTCATTTGGACAATCAGGACCGAATAGGGTCCTTTTTTTGTCTTCTATTATGAGTAGTAGCACTCATTTAAAAGAGCCACAAAAGATGGGAAATGTGGGAAAGAAAAGAGAAAACGAAAAAAGAAACGGTTCGAAAACCGTTTCCAAAAGGCCGCGCAAATGTATATTAATGAAGTTGTTTTGTTAACTGAGCGCAGACAATAGACTCATTTAGCCAATCATTAGCATTGAAATAAGACATAATAGTGAACAATTTAGCAAACATGATTTTCATCCTCCACGGGCCCTAACCCCTCTTGTTGATCCCATTTTATAAGGGGATTTTGGGACAATCAAGGCATTTGACACTTTTCATTTTTTACAATTTGGTAGGCTTTTCATTGAAAATTCACCTGAAAGTTTCCATGAAAATGTTTACGAATAGTAAACGTTTTCATTTTTATACTCAAATGAAAACTAAATTCTTTTCTTTCAAGTAAAAGAAGATAAAAAGAAACTCCTTTTTTCTCATTGCTGGTTAGAAGCCTAGACTTTTTTAGCCATTCTTTTCAAAAATTAGCTTTTCATCAAATTTTTTTCTTACTTCTTAGATAAATCTATGTTTCTTTATCTAATTTTTATACTTTAAAATTTCTAAATAAATTTATAGAGAGATGGCCAAATGAGTTAAGCGAAGAGAACGAACAAAAA
>CAYMGC010000162.1:0-2345 GCA_964389885.1 uncultured Erysipelotrichaceae bacterium
TCTTATAGGTTTCTTAAGAAAACAAACAAGCGAAAATGTTATAGTCTTTCGGTAAGAAAAGAGGTTTAACCAATGGAAATTCAAGTCTTAAATCCCAATGAATACGAAGACTTTTTAGCGCGGTCTAAAACCGCCTATAACTTTATGCAAAGCAGTGCGTTTGCTCGTTCTTTACAAAGCAGCGATAAAGTCAAAATTTTAGCGGGCGTGGAAGATGGCGAGATTTTATATGCGGTGATTGTCATTTTACGCCCCGCGATGAAGCTTTTCTCCTATGCTTCAAGTCCGCGAGAATGGGTAGCGGCTCGCCCTGAACTCTTAAAGGATGCCAAAAAGCTAGAGGAATTTGTTCAAGGGGTGAAAAAAAAGCTCAAAGAGGACAAAGCCATCGTATGGATGGTAGAAAGCAATGTGGAATTGCAACCTCACGATCAAAATGGGCAAGTTGTGGCCGAGGGATTTTTTAATGAATCGTATCGCGATCTTTTACAACAAGTTGGGTTTGAAAAAGGTCCTTTATGGAAAGGATATGATGAAGGGCGGCAATCGAGATGGGTGTCTTGGATTGATCTGCAAAAAAATTTACCCCAAACGTATCAAGGTTATCCTGCCCCTTTAGAAAGTGGACTAGACGAATACACTTGGCCCGAACTCTTAAAAGAGATGGCGGGCAATACCCGTCGCTCCTTTCAAAAAACCGATCTTCCCTATTTGGTTTGCACTCGTCAAGATGGCACGCAAGAGATCGATTTGTCCGAGTTTGATGCTTTGCTTGAATCGTCGGCAGAAAAGCATCATTTCGGGACGGGAAATTCCGCCCATCGCCTTGATCTACTCAAAGCGTTTGGAAAACACGGCTACTTGTGTACTTCGTATTTGGATGTAGAAGCCTACGAAAACTATTTGCAACAACGCCAAGCCGAGTTTACCAAACAAGAAGCGGAGGCTTTAGCGGTATGCGAGCGAATGCCTCGTTCTAAAAAGAAGCGCAACCAATTGCTTGAAATTCAAGAACAAAAAAATCATAACGAAAAAGAATTGGTGGCTTTAGAAACCCTCAAAAGCCAAGAAAGTCAAAGTCGCATTCCTTTGGCTTCGGGAATATTTTTAGAAACGCCTTCCGAAATGGTGTATCTCTTTGGAGGCTCACGCCCCGATTTGGCCCGCTATTTTGGGCCGTATGCGATGCAAAAGATGATGATTCGTTTGGCTTTAGAGCATGGCTTGCAACGGTACAACTTCTGGGGCATTAGTGGAAATTTTGAACCCGAAGAAGAAGGCTATGGGGTGTTCTTTTTCAAGAAAAATTTAGGCGCTACGGTTGGAGAATACTGTGGAGAGTTTTATTTGCCCATTCAAGGCATGTTATCCAAAGTCTTCCTCAATAAAGTGCGTCCCGATCGTTAAAGCAGCAAGGCATCTTGCCGCTTTTTTATCGCCAGAAAGGTTTCTCTAGGCGAAAAACCAAAAAGATAGAAGACCATTTGTTTTGAGCGCAAACTTCTTTTGACTTTTCGTTTTTCTTCTTTGAAAAAGAAAAAGGGAAAGTACTTTGAGTATTTTTAAGTGTCCATTTTAAAAAAAGGCCAAATGCTTTAAGGTGAATGTATGAAAACTTTTCAAGATGCGATCCAAGAAGAAATGGATCAGCTTCACTTTATGAAAGCCTTAGACCTCTTAGATCAACTTCCCAATTTGAGTGCCTTTGATTGGTACCAAAAAGGCTTGTGTCATGGCTCCATTTACAAGACTAAGCAGGCAGAAGAAGACTATCAACAAGCCTTAAAAATGAGTTCTTCCCCTTCGTTTCGTCATAAAGTCCAAATGCGGCTTTTGGGATTGTATGTACAATCAGGCCAACTGGAAAAGGCAAAAGACATTTATGCCGTGCTACGGGAAAACTCTGATTTTTCCAAACCCAATCATTTATTTTATGAAGCGCTATATTTGTATGAAACCGGCGATCTGAACGCAGCTCTGGCAAAAAGTTTAAAGCTCGCTCGTTTAAACGATCCATCTCTAGGGAAAGTTCGTTGTGAAGCGTGGACTTTATGTGGGGATTTGTATTCGGCTAAGGGCGATTTTGAAAGCGCAGTAGCGGCCTATAATCAAGCCTTGGATTTATTAAGCGTTTGGCCAGAAAATTGGCGAGAATTGCGCAAAGCTCTTATTTTAAACAATTTAGCCGATTTGTATGAGCAATTTGAAATGTGGGATATGGCCAATGCGATTTATGAAAAGGCTTGGCAAGCCCTCCAACACGTACACGATAATTCCATTTACGATCTGGACGGATATAAACTTGAAATCCTCTTATCGATGGCCAACTTTCAAGGCTTAATTGA
>CAYMGC010000163.1:0-2313 GCA_964389885.1 uncultured Erysipelotrichaceae bacterium
AGAGGATTTTGCTATTCTCTTTAAGAGCAAAAAAAAATTCTGATTCTCCTTTAAATAAAGTTCTTTAAGGAAAAATCAGAATAAATAATTTTCACAATGGCGGAGACGGTGGGATTCGAACCCACGAGCCCTTTCAGACTACCTGATTTCGAGTCAGGCCCGTTATGACCACTTCGATACGTCTCCAATTAGACTAGATTATAGCACTGAGTTTTTAAAATGAAAAGGGGGAATTCCCACGGTTACTTATCTTGTGAACCATTTTTTATCAAAAAAAGTTGATCCCAATAGTCCAAAAGGCCGATATGCGATTGGCAAATTGTTAGGATATGTTGGAATTGGTTTAAACTTTTTATTGTTTATTACCAAATATACCATTGGTTGGATGGTAAATTCTGTCTCAATTAAAGGGGATGCCATTAACAACTTAACGGATTTCTTATCCAATATTATTTCTATTTTTGCTTTTCGTATTTCTGAAAAACCCGCCGACAAAGAGCATCCCTATGGTCATGGACGAACCGAAACCATTTCCGCACTCTTTATGGGGATGATCATCTTAACCTTAGGGATAGAAATGGTTAAACAGTCTTTTGAAAAAATCTTAAATCCTACCCCAGTTCATTTTGAATGGGCTCCGGTGGTGGTATTGGTCTTGTCCATTGCGGTCAAACTTTATATGTATTCCTATAACCATAAATACGCTAAAATTTACCACAGTGAATTATTGGAAGCGAATGCCATTGATTCTCGTAACGACATCATCGGAACGACCATGATTTTAATTTCTACCTTGGTTTCTCCTCTTATCCATTATGATTTGGATGGTCTTATGGGATTAATGATTTCAGGGATTATTTTCTATTCCGCTTGGGGTCTTTTAAAGGAAGTCATAAGTACTTTACTCGGAGAAGCTCCTTCCATTCAAAAAGTAAATGAAATCGTAGACATTATCCTAGAACATCCGATCGCTTTAGAAGTGCATGATGTGATGATTCATTCCTATGGTCCCCAATATATGTACGCGACGGCCCATGTGGAGGTGGATGGAACGCTTGATTTAATGTCGGTTCATTCAGAAGTAGATCGTATTGAGCGGGAAGTCAGTCAAAAATTGAATATTGATCTTGTCACTCATATTGATCCGATCTTGCTCCATGATAAAGAAACGATGCGAATTAATGATATGTTATTGTCGATTATTGCTTCAATTCAAGAAAACTGGGGCATTCAAGATTTTCGCGTTGAAAATTCTGATGGGAAAATTCGCGTCTTTTTTGATCTGATTGTCCCTTATGAAGAAAAACGAAGTGAAGAGGAAATTCGTCAACTCATTTGGGAAAAAATTCCAGATTGTGAAAATTATAAATTGAAAATGCGTTTAGTCCATCCTTATTCTTAAATGCAAGGGAACATGTTAAGTGTTCCTTTTTTTATTTAAGAAGACTCATTTTATGATGTTTGAGAATATTATGTTTTTATATCTATCAAAAGCTATCCCATAGAATAAAAGGAAACTTGAAGATTTAATGAGCCGAAAACAGAGATTTCAAAGAAATTAACCAAATTTCTTTAAAAATTGTAGGACTCTTTAAAGGAAGCATTAGGCATAGAGGGCCAGACAATTCCACACCGAGAGTAAGATAAAAACGACCCATAATATAGATTTTTATTATGGCTTTTAGAGAGGGAAGGCTTTAATTATGAATCCAATTTTTGAACGAACCTCCATTCGTCAATGGACCGATCAGCCGGTGGAGGATTCTCTTATTGATCAAATTTTAAAAGCAGCAATGCAAGCTCCTTCTGCCGTGAATTCTCAACCATGGGAATTTGTAGTGATCACTGATCCAGAACTTAAAGAAAAACTTTCAAAGGTTTCTCCTTATGCCCATTGTGCGGCGAATGCCCCAGTTCTTTTAGCTCTTTTATGTCGCAAAGAAAATAGTTGTCCAGAATACAATGAAATCGACATGGGAATTTGTATTGAAAATATCTTACTAGAAGTGACCACTTTAGGCTTAGGAGCCGTTTGCCTTGGCATTGCCCCAGAACCAGAGCGAATTGAAGCGATGGACCAGCTTTTAAATGTGCCGGATACCAAAATGTCTTTTGCTCTTATTCCTATTGGATATCCAAAAACAACCCATCCTCAAGTGGATCGATATGATCCTAGTCGTATTACGTGGATTCGTTAAAAAATTATATCTTCTCCTTAAAGCTACTTTGACCAGGATGGTTAAAGTGGCTTTTTATATTAGGACATAAAAAAAGGCTCAAAGAAGACGATTCTTCAAGCCTTTAGAATATTTA
>CAYMGC010000164.1:0-2305 GCA_964389885.1 uncultured Erysipelotrichaceae bacterium
GGCCTTCCTCAAGAAGGCCAAATAATTTTATGCTTTCTCTTGTTCTTGAATCAACAACCGACATCCAATCGCCCCTATGGCATTGCCAAGAACAATCCATATAAAATTCCAACACCAATGCCAGGCAAAACCCATATAGGCAAAATCAGCAATGGAGTGTTCATAACCACACAAAATAAAGACTGTCACACAAAGAAAACATCCAGCACGAAATCCTTTAGACCAACTATAAACGGCTAAGAACATTAAAACACCACAAAAAATTCCTTTGATCAATGCGCTATACCAGGGCAAAGATGCTTTTAGGTTTACCAAGTTTTGGGCAACTAATCGCGTTTCTTCATCCCAAAAACACAGCGCACAAACAATCGCACATCCTATTAAATTTCCTAATAAAATTTTCAGGTAAGGAAGATTTTGTTGACCGAAATAACCAATTTTCCCTGTAAAAAGTTCAAGTTTAAACAAGCAAACAAAACTCAATCCAAAGCCAAACAAAAGAGCGCCTAAAGGAGCTTGGGCTTTTAAAAATAAATAGGAAGCCATTGCAATTAAGATTCCAGCTGCAATGGATTTACGCCAGCCAAATAAATCTTGCATTAGCGACTCATCACCGCTTCGATTTGATTATAGGTTGTTTTTGGATCTTGGGCTTTGGTAATCGAGCGGCCCACAACGATATAATCACTTCCTTGTTCTTTAGCATATTGAGGAGTAGCTACTCGTTTTTGGTCATCAACGCTATCGTCCACTAATCGAATGCCTGGAGTGACGGTTAAGAAATCTTGACCACACGCTTCCTTAATGGCTTTAACTTCATGAACGGAACAAACTACCCCATCAAGACCAGCTTCTTTGGCATTTTTAGCATAGCGTACGACTGAATCAAGAACCGATCCAGGAATACCTTGTTCTTGGTTCATCGCTTCTTGGGATGTGGAAGTAAGCTGGGTAACGGCAATGATTAGTGGACTTTGACCTTCTTGAGCGCCAAGTGTTAGCCCTTCTTTCGCTGCTTTCATCATGGCAATTCCGCCTGCCGCATGGCAATTTACCATATCGGCCCCTAAAGCGGCCAAGTTTTTCATGCCTCCTTTTACGGTATTGGGAATATCATGCAATTTCAAATCCAAAAAGACATCATGCCCCATCGCTTTGATGTCTTTGACTAGATCAAGTCCTTCGGCATAGGTGAGTTCCATTCCAATCTTTACTGCCACTGGTTCTTCAAATTGACTTAAAAAATCCAAAGCGTCTTGACGACTTGAGAAATCCAAAGCCACAATCGTTTTTTTCTTCATTGGTTTTCTTTCCTCCTTTAAAAAAAGGATCGAAAGACACAGCTTTCGATCCTAAGCTTAACGCGTTTTTGGCAATCCCTTGCCAATCGCTTCTTGAACAGAATTCAAGCGATACTTTGTCAACACTTCTGGCAAAGCTTCAATGATTTTAGGACAAGCCCAAGGATCAATGAGATTGGCTGTTCCAACTTCTACAGCACTCGCTCCTGCATATAAAAATTCCAAGACATCTTCTGCACTGCTAATACCACCGCAGCCAATGATGGGAATATTTACGTTTTGCGCTACTTGATACACCATCCGTAAAGCAATGGGCTTAATAGCTGGACCCGATAAACCACCTGTTTGATTTCCTAAAAGAGGTTTGGCCGTACGCAGATCCATTCGTAATCCTTGCAAGGTATTGATTAAAACCAAACCATCTGCTCCAGCTTGTTCAGCCGCTTGGGCAATCGCGACAATATCCGTGACATTGGGGGAGAGTTTTACGTAAACGGGTTTGTCTGCTTCGCTTTTCGCAATGCGAACGGTTTCTGCTAACAAATCCGCATTGGTTCCAATCGCCATTCCACCTGCAAAAACATTTGGGCAGGAAACATTGAGTTCAAAAGCTTTGATAACATCCACTCCGCACAGTTGGGAAATGACTTCCCCATATTCTTGAGGAGAAGAGCCGGCAATGCTGGCAATCACTTCGGTATCAAATTTTGTTAAGAAAGGCAGTTCGCGTTGTTTAACGAATTGAACCCCTTTATTTTCAAGTCCAATCGCATTGAGCATGCCACAAGGGGCTTCACCAATACGGGGTTGAGGATTACCCAAACGGGCCGAATTGGTAATGCTTTTAACGCAAAGTCCACCCAATACGTTTAAATCGTAAATCATGGAAAACTCCCGTCCGAAACCAAAGGTACCGGAGGCTGGGATAATTGGATTTTTCAAGTTTAAACCTGGAAGTTGTACAGAGAGATCCATTACAAAGCCACCTTTCCAATGGGGAAGAC
>CAYMGC010000165.1:0-2209 GCA_964389885.1 uncultured Erysipelotrichaceae bacterium
TTTCTTTTATACCTCTTTATATAAGCTATTGTCAAATGCTTTTATCTCTCTTTTTAAAATTTCTTCCTCTTCAATATTTATAAAATGTTCGTTATGCGACAAAAATACGTGTAAAAACGTCGCAGTATAAACGTTTTTGTATAATAAAGAAAAAGGATCTGAATATATGCTAAAACGAAAAATCTACTCCCAATTAGTCAAATGGAAACATTCCTATGCAAAAAAAGCACTCTGTATAGTAGGAGCGCGCCAAATTGGGAAGTCGACCGTAGCCCGCACTTTCGGCCATAATGAATATGAAGTTGTTTGGGAAATTAACTTTATCCAAAATCCAGAATTCAAATTGGATTTTTCTTCAAGCGATCCCAATAAAATCTTATTTACGCTAGCAGCCCATCTAAATCAGCCGCTCATTGATCATAAAACTTTACTCATCTTAGATGAGATTCAAGAATGTCCTGAAGCACGAAGTGCTGTGAAATTCCTTGTAGAAAATGGTCGAATCGATGTTTTAGAAACGGGTTCTCTTTTAGGAGTAAATTTAAACTCTCAAAAATCGATGCCGGTTGGTTTTGAAGAAATTTTACCGATGTTTCCCATGGATTTTGAAGAATTTCTTTGGGCCGTTCAAACTCGTCAAGAAACCATTGACTATTTAAAGCAGTGCTACCAAAAGAAAATTCCCGTGGAACCTGCCCTACATGAAAAATTATTGATGTTATTTTGGCGATATATGGTAGTAGGAGGGATGCCTGAAGTAGTCCAAGCTTATGTAGATACTCAAAGCATTCCTACCATCAACCGCATTCAAAAGCGATTAATGGATCTTTATCGACTCGACATCATGCAATATGCGGGGAATGACGAAAAGGTCAAAATTTTAGATGTATTCAATGCGATTCCAACCCAATTGGATGACAAAAATAGGCGATTTTTTCTTTCTCACATCAAAAAATCAGCTCGAATGGAACGCTATGAACATACCTTTGTTTGGTTAGAACTCGCAGGAGTAGGCCTTCCTTGTTATAACGTATCTGAACTTCAAATCCCATTGGTGAAAAATGTAAAGCGTAACCTCTTTCGTCTTTATCTTTGTGATACTGGTCTTTTAACAAGCTGTTATTCCGCAGATATCCAATACGAAATTTTACAGGGAAATATCAAAGTTAATTTTGGATCGATTTTAGAAAATTTATTTGCGCAAGCTCTTCGCTCTAAAGAACTGCCTCTTTTTTATTACGACAACAAACGAGTGGAACTGGATTTTGTAGTGCCAATGCAAAATAAAATTCATCTTTTGGAAATTAAATCTGGCCAAGATTATACCAAGCATCCCTCTCTTTCGAAGATGTTGACCCATCCTGAACTTTCCATCGATCAAGGAATTGTCTTTTGTAAAAGCAATGTGATGATTCAAGAGAACATTTTGTATTTACCTTTTTATATGGTGATGTTTTACGAAAATGAAAAAGTGGGAACCTATCTTTTGAGTCAGGATGTCAATACACTTTTTGGTCTGTAATCAATCTGGAAAAGCGCTAATCTTGAGCGTCACTTCTCTCCCTAAAAAAAAAGAGCGTAAGCTTTTAGACAAGGAGGGATCATGATGAAAAAAGCAGCAATCCTATTAGCCGATGGCTTTGAAGAAATTGAAGCCATTGTACCTTACGACTTACTTCGGGAAGCGGGTATTCAAGCTGACATGGTTTCGGTTCAAAATAAAGAAATGGTGACAGGAACCAATGGATTGGCCGTTCAGTCCGATGCTTTTATTGATAAATATGACTTTTCCCAAGCCGATGCTTTAATTGTGCCAGGGGGAGCTGGTTATCAAATTATCGAAAAGACTCCTATGGCTATTGAACAAATTAAAGCCTTTGCGGCAGATTCCCATAAAATTCTTGGAGCAATTTGTGCGGGAAGCTCCATTTTAGGCAACCTTGGATTATACAAAGGAAAAAATTATACTTGTGTTCCAGGCTTAAATGGCGATTTTGGCGGAAATTTTGAAAAGAAGCATATGGTGAAAGATGGTCATTTAATTACGGCTATTTCAGTTGGCGGCGCTTTTGAATTTGGCTTTGCTTTAGTCGAAAGTCTGACTTCTAAAGACGAAAAAGACAAACTGGAAAAACAGACTTATTGGAAACTTTAAAAATAAGATAAAAAAAACCCTACTTCAACAAGCGTTGAAATAGGGTTTTTCTTT
>CAYMGC010000166.1:0-2140 GCA_964389885.1 uncultured Erysipelotrichaceae bacterium
TAATAAGACTAAAATATCTTTACATCATTTAATTTAAATTCTATAAAAACTTCAGAAAGAGTTTTTAAAGTTTAAAACCAAAGTTTTTGAAAAGAAGAAAGAGCAGTTAAAGCCGTTTTCTTTCTTCTCTTATGGCCTACACTTTGAAGCTTGCCAAAGATTTATAAAATCAAATCGTTTTTTCCTTCCTTAATATGGAAGATTGTTACCAATATGAATAAGAAAAAATATCTTCAGCTAAAGTTATTCGGTTTGTCTAGTGGTTTCTTTGCCTTCTTTTCAGTTATTCCACTTCTTGCCAATACCTCCTTTGGCTTTGTAGTGATCGCTTTTTTGGGAAATGTATTGAAATGGGCTTTAATTTTGAGTCCTCTACCTTTCCTTTTGAATTGGCCGAAACAGTATTTGTCCCACCAATCCAAACCTTCTCAAAAAAAGTCTCGTCGATTATACCGATTTTTACTCGGTAGCTTGTTATTGATTTGGTGTATGGCATTTTTGATCTTTTATCCGGGAACCTTTGGAGCCGATGCTCCTGGCCAACTTGGAATGGTTCAAGGCCTCATTTCTCTAAGTACTCATCATCCACTCCTTCATACTTTACTATTTGGAAATTTGATTACTTGGACTGCCAAATTCTTAGGAAGTGCCAATCTTGGACTAGCCATATACATTCTAGTGTTCCAAATTTTCTTTACAGCTTATGCAATATCGAAAGCCATATGCAGTTTATACCTAAGAAATGTGCCAGCATGGCTTTTAATTGGATCCACTTTTTTTCTTGCTCTCAATCCCTTTGTGATGGCCCTAGTGTGTTACACCACCAAAGATATTCCTTTTGCCGCAGCCCTTTTATTGTTTATGGTGTATCTAGGGGAGCTATTATATCCTTCCTCTAAGAAACAATCCTTTACTTCTGATTTAGGGCAAGCTTTTTTATGGGGACTTTTGATGAGTTTACTTCGTTCCCAAGGCATCTATATGTTGGTTATGAGCATTATTGTTCTTCTCTTTCAGTATCGAAAAAGACTCCATAATCGGAGATTTTTAATTATAGAAAGTCTACAGATTGTGATTTTTGTTCTAGTCTTAACCACAAACACCTTAATTCACGGATTGGGTGGAGTCGAAAAAGCGGATTTTCGAGAGGCCTTGTCCGTACCCATTCAACAAATTGCCACGATTTTGCAAGAGAATGCCGAAAGTTCCAATCCCTTTTTGGATGAAGAATTGGTCAACCAAGCGCTCTCTTATTTTGAGGATTATACAGTGGATAGGATCAATCCCTATAGTGCGGACGATGCTAAATTAAAGTTTGTAACCGAAAGAGTGAAGCAACATCCATTTCAATTCATTCAAACGTATTTGAAACTTCTTATGTCCGACTTTCTAGGAGCCATTCGAGCTTATGTGCGACTTATTGGACCTTACTTTAATATGCGCCTAAGTGATTACAATAGTTTAATCGTTTTATATGTACCAGAACTTCCCCAAAAACCTTATGGGATTCAGGAGCAATCTCTTTTTCCCACTTTAAGGGAGAAATTAGCCACTCTTATTTATCGCTCAAGTAATGCCTATGGAGAGCCTGCTCCGATTTGGCTTGGACTTTTTGATCCTGCTTGGATTTTGTATCTCATATTTTTTCTTCTTGAATATGCCCTTATTTATAAAGAAAAACGCTTGTCATTTCTCTTGATATATCCAATTTCTTATATCTTGACCATGTTTCTTGGGCCAGTTTCTCTTTTACGCTATTCCTATGTGTATTTAATGGAAGGGCCTTATTTGTTGGGAAGTTTTTGGTTAGTACTGAGTAAAAAGTCAAAAACCCCCAAAAAAAAAGCTAATATTTAAAATGATGCAGCTATCAAAAAGACTGAAAAATGGTCAGAACTTCTAAAAAAATAAAGGAGTTCTGACCATTTTTATTGATTTGTAGGAATCCATTTAAAAGCTCAGGAGATGATCTATTGGAAAAACCAGTTCCTAATGCTCCCCGCTACGGCCAATTGAAAACCCGCCACTGCATAAATTCAAATCGATTTTATAAATAACCAATGTATTAAAATATTTTAATTATAATTCGTTTTAGGCCCTTCTACTGGTTTATGACATAAACAAAGGATATTTGGATACC
>CAYMGC010000167.1:0-2086 GCA_964389885.1 uncultured Erysipelotrichaceae bacterium
AAGGAAGAAGGTGGAAGAATGGAGCAATTATTGGATTATATTGATCTTTTTCGTGAAAAAGCGGAAAAAGGAAAGCTTGTTATTTTTGTGGGAGCGGGAGTTTCTTGCAATGTAGAAGGCATGCCCAATTGGAATGACTTGATCATTCAAATGGCCAAAGCGATTGGCTATTCACGTTGCAATTCCTGCAAACACAAAACAGCCGATTGTGAAAAAAGCTGTCAGCTCAAATACGATTTTTCCACGGAAGACTTTTTAAAGATTCCCCAATATGTCTATAACTTTGATCGCAATGTATACAATGAAGTCTTATCCAAAACCATTGATCTCAAAAGTGTGGATGCCCCCCTATCTTCCGCTATTTTTAATATCAATCCTGTCCATATCATTACGACCAATTACGATCAGCTTTTGGAGTCATCCAAACACATCTTTCGTGAACAATACGAAGTGATTGTTCACGATAAAGATTTACTTACTACTGATAAAAGCAAGTACATCATTAAGATGTATGGGGATGTCTCCCAACCAGAAAGCATCGTTTTAAAAGAACAAGATTATTTAAACTATTCCCACAATCACGTCCTGATCGAACACTTTATTAAATCTTTAGTGGCGGACCATATCGTATTGTTTCTTGGCTATTCGCTTAATGATTATGATATCAAGCTAATTTTAAGCTGGCTTAACTATATGCGATTTCAAAACGATGCCTTGGATCAAACCCAACGAGTGGGATATCTCATTCAAGATCAAGAAAGCGTAGATCCCATTCAACAAGCCTACTTTAAAAGCAACAATGTAGAACTCATCAACATCCACTCCATGCCCCTTGTTCCTGACATTCCTTCCAATCTAACCAATGAACTCGGAAAGCGGCTTTATAGTTTTTTGCAAGTGATTGCCAATCCGGCTTTAGAGAATAATCTCTCTTCCATAAAAAAAGCCATTCACTTTATGCGGCAATTCGATTTTGTTAGCTATGAACAAATTTTAAATTTCTTATACGTTAAAAATTACAAGATCCAAGGAACCAATTTACGCCTTTTCTCAGAGCGCAATTACACTCGCTTGGTGGAATTTATGAATTCGAAGGAAAAGGAAGCGGACCAATTGAAACAACTGTTTCTCAATGCGGGGATTGAAGGAATTCTAGGCGTAAAGGATCAAAAGACCAATTTCTATTCTTTAACCCAGTTTTCTCAAAACGATTTGTTTCACGATAAACTCTTTAGCCTCTATTTAACCAATCAATACGATAAACTTCAAAACGCTTTAGAAACGTTTGAAAAGAAAAAAGACCCGCATCAATGGAATAAATGGGTCTTTTATCAAAGTCTTATTCATGGTTATACCAATATCTTGGAACATCCCACAGAAATTGATGTATCCCTTTTAAAATTGGATCAAAAAGTAGCCTATCTTTATAATACGGCGGTAATTGATCAACAAAAAACATATACCTTTGACTTTACGCAAGGGCGCCAATTCATTGACAATCTCTCCTCACGCAAGGAGCGCGAAATGTTTTCGGGTTATTTGGATTTGGATACGGGAAATGCCAAAGATCGCTTAACGATGCACAAGGCTTTACAAGTACTCAAAGAAAACATGAGCAATCACAAAGTGTATTTGGAAATGCGAATGGTATATGAAAAAATTTATACTCTCAAACAGATTGCTCTGACCCAATACTTTTTTTACTACAACAACCACGCCCTTTACCAAGGCTTTAAAGGAGTCAAAAGCTTTTTTCATCCCTATATTGAAGCCATTTTATGTGCCAATAGCGATGTAGCCGAAAAGCCTTCTTATGTTTTAGGCGATATTTTGATTCCCACTCAAAAATACCCGGTAGATTATTTGGATATCGATATCTTAACGAAGTTCATTGCTCCTAAGGATTTGAGCGCTTTGATTAAAACCTATAATGTCAGCCAACTCAATATGGGAGTGCAAGAAGTAGACTTTTTAACAGACTGTTTTCAAAACATCTGCCGCTCGATTGTCCAAGCCAAAACATATGGTTTTAAAAAATCTGCCTTTTCTACGCTTTCCAATCTCATTATTTTGTTGGGATTAGTGG
>CAYMGC010000168.1:0-2001 GCA_964389885.1 uncultured Erysipelotrichaceae bacterium
TCGTTCCAGCCATCTTCAACATCAACGAACCACTTGTATTTGGTGTACCAATTATTTATAACCCCAACTTAATTATTCCATTTATTTTGGCTCCAGCCATTGTCAGTGTTATTGCTTACTTTGCAATTTCTACAGGAATCGTTCCACCAGTTATTGCAAACGTTCCATGGCCGACTCCAGTTGGTCTTGGTGGCTTCTTAGGTACAGCTTCCATTATGGGTGCCCTCTTAGCAATTGTAGATGCAGTTGTTGCTTTCTTGATCTACTTCCCATTCTTGAAGATGTACGATTCCAAATTAATCAAAGAAGAAGCCGAAATGAATTCCTAATTTCTTCTCAAATCAGTCGATATTCCAAAAGGAATATCGACTTTTTTTATTGAAAATACTTTAGATTTTAAATGAAATTTCATAGAAAAAATTGGAGAAGTGATAGACAATAAAGAAGAAGATCGATTGCGATCGCAAGGAGAGAACTATGAAAGAACGCAAGCTTGCTCCTTTTCCTAAAGATTTCTTTTGGGGGGCTTCTAGCTCGGCTTATCAAGTTGAAGGCGCCAACTTAGAAGATGGAAAAGGACCTTCCTGCCAAGACGTAAAAAAAGTTCCAGAAGGTACTTCCGATTTAACCGTTTGTGCCGACCACTATCATCGTTACAAAGAAGATATCGCTTTAATGGCTCAAATGGGCTTTAAAGCCTATCGCTTCTCCATCGCTTGGACGCGTATTTTGCCAAAAGGGACTGGTGAAATTAACCAAAAGGGAATTGATTTCTACAATGATTTAATCAATGAATGCTTAAAATATGGAATTGAACCCATCGTCACCATGTTCCACTTTGATATGCCAGCAGCTTTAGACGAAAGAGGTTCTTGGAGTAATCCAGATTCCGTAAAATGGTTCGTAGAATTTGCTAGCATTTTATTCGAAAACTATGGAGATCGCGTAAAATATTGGCTGACCATCAACGAGCAAAATATGCTCACCTTAGTGGGACCAGTCATTGGAACTTCAGTCTATCCTGAAAATACTATCAATTTATTAGCTGAAGTGTATAAGCAAAACCATCATATGTTAGTGGCTCAAGCGAAAGCCATGGTTCTTTGCCATGAAATGCTTCCTGAAGCTAAAATTGGTCCCGCCCCCAACATCTCTTTAGTGTATCCTGCTACCTGTAAACCAGAAGATGTCATTGCAGCTCAAAACTTCAATGCCATTCGCAACTGGCTTTATTTGGATGTAGCCGTTTATGGCTTCTATCCCTCCATTGTTGAAAACTGGCTTAAAGCCAATGATGCTTGGCCAGAATGGGCTCCAGGTGATGCTGACGCTTTGAAAAATGCGCATCCTGATTTCATCGCATTTAACTATTACAATACAGCCACGGTCGCTGCGGATGATGGTTCCGTTCCTGAAGATATGTTTGGTGGCGATCAACAAAGTGGCGCTGGCGTTTCAGGGATGTTCCGCACTGTACGCAATCCAAACTTACCTAAAACCGAATTTGGTTGGGAAATTGATCCAGTGGGCTTCCGTGCTACACTTCGTGAAATCGATTCTCGCTATCATTTACCGATGCTTATTACCGAAAATGGTTTAGGAGCTTACGATGAAATTTCCGCTGATGGCAAAGTGCATGATCCTTATCGGATTAAATATCTCAAAGACCACATTGAGCAAATGCAAGAAGCCATTACCGATGGCGTAAGCATGCTTGGATATAATCCATGGAGTGCCATTGACTTAATCTCGACTCATGAAGGGATGAGAAAACGCTATGGCTTTATCTATGTAGATCGTGATGAATTTGATCTAGGTACCATGAAGCGCATTCCTAAAGATTCCTTCTATTGGTACAAAAAAGTTATCGCCTCTAATGGGGATGATTTAAGCGAATAAATTTGTCTTTTACCGGGGATTTGTTTTAATCCTCGGTTTTTTCTTGTTTTTAAAGAGCTTTAATTTTGGATCTAAAAGACAAAAAATCACATTTATGAGCTA
>CAYMGC010000169.1:0-1937 GCA_964389885.1 uncultured Erysipelotrichaceae bacterium
TTTTTTCAAGTTGGTCAATGCTGTAATAGCGATAGCCATTTTTTGGATTAATCTGGCTTGGCTTGAGTAAACCGATTTCAGCATAGTAACGAAGTGTTTTAGTAGGTACTTTACATAAGGTTGAAAATTCACCAATCGTTAACATCATAAATCCCACCTTTTCTTGAAGAATACACTTTCCAGTAAGGGGAAAGTCAACGGCCTTTTCCTAGATCTCTCGATAAAAAAATAAATCTTTTTCTTGACCAAAGGGAAGGTTTTTGGTAGATTACCCGAGTAAAGAAGTGGAAAGAAGAAGCACCCCTTCTCACCTGATGTATATAAGAGATACATAGGTAATCAGCCATTCGAAATCAGACAACGCAATTTTCATCGTTATGATTCGAAATATAGGCATGGGTGCATTTTGCGCCCATTTTTTTGTGGATTCAGAAAGGAAGGTATTCGCTTATCAATAATAGAAGAGTCGCTCCGAACAATGTTAATGATGACTTGTTCAATGAAAAAATTCCGTTTAGAGAAGTATTAGTTATTGATGCCAACGGAAAACAATTAGGTGTGAAATCCAAACGTGAAGCTTTAGAGATCGCATATCGTCAAAATCTTGACTTGCTTTGCGTCGCACCAAAAGCACGTCCTGCTGTCTGCAAAATTCTCGATTATGGTAAATACCATTTCGAACAGCAGAAAAAGGAAAAAGAAGCCAAACGTAAACAACATACGGTAGAAAATAAATCGTTACGGTTATCTCCAGTAGTAGATACAAACGATTTAAATACAAAAGTGCGCCAAGCTCGTAAATGGATCGAGCAAGGAATGCGTGTCAAGATTGACATGCGTTTTCGTGGTCGTATGATGACCCGTCAAGATGTGGGTCGTAAAACGATGAACGACTTTCTCGAACAAATCAAGGATATTGCGGTTGTGGAGAAAAAACCTTCTTTAGAAGGTAACGTCATGTCCCTTGTGCTCGCCCCACAAAAGAAAAAAGTTGTACAGGCTGATAAGGCAGATAAATCCGAAAAAACAACGGAGAAATCTGGAAAGCCCGAGAAAACTGAGTCCGCAAAGAAATAACGCAAACGAGTTGGTAGTTTGCCCTATTTTCTTTTCATTCGCTTTTGCTTATTCATGTTTAAGGAATTTCCTTGGACATTTCCATTTATTGTGAAAGGAGAAACCTGCAAAGCATTTTGCAGGCCACTAGAATTATGCCAAAAATGAAGAGCCACAGAGGTCTTGCTAAACGTGTAAAAAAGACTGGTACTGGTAAATTGAAAAGACATCACGCTTATACTTCCCACCGTTTCCATGGTAAGACCAAAGACCAAAGACGTCATCTTGCCAAAGCCGGAATGGTTAGCAAGTCCGATATGAAACGTATTAAAGAAATGCTTGTAAAATAAAAAATATTTATTCATATAGTCATTAGTCAATTAGGAGGAATTTAAAATGCCACGTGTAAAAGGTGGAGTTGTAGCTCGTAGAAGAAGAAAAAAGACTTTAAAACTTGCCAAAGGTTATTTTGGTAGTAAACATACTTTGTACAAAACCGCTCATGAGCAGGTGATGCACAGCTTTAAGTATGCTTACAATGACCGTCGTAAACTTAAAGGCAACATGCGTAAACTTTGGATCGCTCGTATCAATGCAGCGACTCGTATGCATGATTTGTCCTACTCTAAATTCATGCACGGTTTAAAATTAGCTAACATTAACATCAACCGTAAAATGTTATCGGAAATGGCGATTCACGATCAAGAAGGCTTTGCTAAAATCGTGGATCAAGCCAAAGCAGCGCTTGCTCAATAAGATTTCTATTCACCACAGATTAATCTGTGGTTTTTTTGTTGAGAGAAATTTAAAATTTTAGGAAATATCTTTTGACAAAATCTATCCGATAGGAGTATAAAAGAAAGGCACGTTTTAAGAAACGG
>CAYMGC010000170.1:0-1888 GCA_964389885.1 uncultured Erysipelotrichaceae bacterium
TTCATATCAATCATTCGTTGATTGGTTGAACCAACAAATTTAAGAGAAGGGTCTTTTTTTGTGATTTCAAATCGTCCATCACATAAGACATCACAAAGTGTTACGGTTTCTAGTCAAATGGAATCGGTTATGATCTCATCCAAATAAAAGAGTAAAGCTAAATGGCTTTGTCTGGAAATCGTTCTTTGATTCGTTTGATCAATGCAAGAATAGTCTTCACATTCTGATTGGCTAGTGGCTCGCCGCCAAGGATCGTTACTCTTTGGACATAAGGTTTATTAATCATCTCTAAAAAAGAGTTTTCAATGTGTCCACTCTTTTCCACCATTGAAATCCCAAGCGACGGAATTGAAGCAACCCTTACAATAAAAAGGACATCCTTGAACAAATAAAGTGCAACCAATTCCTACACCATTTAAAACATCTGCATTTCTAATTTGTGCGTATCTCATTTTCTTTTATCCTCCTAAAAATTAAAAAAAGGGAAGACAATCAAGTCCTCCCTGTAATCACTATTCATTAAAATTTTTGATGCTTAACACGTTTTTCTACTTCTTGTTTCTTTCCTTCGTTGAATGCTGTTGTGTACGATCCACTTAAATATCCAGTCACTCTACGTAAACGAGAAATATTCGTTGAACCACACTCTGGACAATGATTTCCAATCTCGTCTTGGTAGCCACAGTCTTCACAGCAATCAACAGGAACATTGACAGCAAAGCAAGATATATCGTGGTCCATCGCATAGTTTACGATGACTTCTAAAGCTGAAAGATTATTCTTTACTCCAGCGTCGAGTTCAACATAAGTGATGCAACCAGCTGAAGAGTACCTAGTTAATTGAGATTCGATGTCAATCTTTTCAAAAGGAGACATTTCTTTCCAAACAGGAACGTGCATTGAGTTGGTAAAGAACTTGTTTTCCGATACGTTTGGAATGATACCATACTTCTCTTTAAACTTAGTCATGGCTGTAAAAACAAGTGATTCGTCAGGTGTTAAGACTCTTGGGTTCAATTTATGTTCTGGCTTAAACTCAGCCCAACGATCTTTGAACAGTTGCTCAATGGAATTAAACATTACTTATTCTGATTCAATACTAAAGAAAGCTTATTCCATTTGTAAAAATACGTTTGAATATGCTATTGACAAAGTACTCGTGATGAGAAATCCCTTTAACTTCCCTTTGAATTCAGTTTTGAGAGGAAATAAAAAGGTCATTACAGCTTTTACTGAAGAAGAGTTTAACTCTTTAATAACCGAGATGAAAGAGTCTGAATTTTATAGTTATTACGTTCCTCATTTTATTTTCCTAAAAGAAACGGGATTGAGAATTTCAGAATTCTTAGGATTGGCTCTAAAAGATATTGATTTAGAAAATAAAATGGTTTCAGTAAATCAACAAATTCAAAGAGACTTGACTGATTATACCAAAATATATTTTTGTGGATTAAAAACTAAGAGTTCAAAAGCAAGAATTCCTTTAAGTTCTCAAGCGATAGAAGCGGTAAATCAGCTTATAAAAAATTGTAATGAACCAATAACTCTAATAGATAAAAACGAAAAAATATCTCGGAGTGGCTTTTTTATCGTTACTAAAAATGGACTGTTAAGACCATCCAAAGAATGGAGACAAATCTTCGCACGAATTGAAGACTGGTATAACAAAAATCATCCTGATGCACCTATTAAAATCCACGCTCATAAGTTTCGTCATACAGCTGCTACCGATCTCTTAAGAAAAGGATTAAGTGTACCTTCGACACAAAAAATGCTTCGTCACTCCAATCCAGATGTAACTCTTAAAGTTTATACTCATCTCTCTGACGAAGATTTGAACAACGAATTTAGATTTGTAATTAAATAATTCAAGTTTTAAACCTAAATT
>CAYMGC010000171.1:0-1858 GCA_964389885.1 uncultured Erysipelotrichaceae bacterium
GCCAGCTATAAAAGGTCTTAAGCTACTTTTTCGAAATCTTCTTTTCCAGCACCGCAAAGTGGGCAAACCCAGTCAGCTGGAAGATCTTCAAATGCGGTACCAGCAGCAATACCGTTATCGGGATCGCCTACAGCTGGATCGTATTCATAACCGCAAATTGTGCAAACATATTTATCCATGATGTATCTCCTTATTTGCCTTTGGCAAAGGGTAAGCAACTCTTTTTGAAGGGGGAAGTTGCTTGGAATATGGTCTTATTCTAGCCTCTTTTTTCTTTGGTGTAGAGCAAAAAACCCAACCTTTTCAAAGCGATTTTTGAAAAGATTGGGTGAAAGAAAAACCAAATGGAAGGCTTTCCTCTTGATCGAGAAGTTTTAAAGAGAAGATTAAGTCGATTGCTTTAAAGTCACACTATCCTTTAATCCCGAGGTGACATACACATAAAAACCACGAGGTTTTAAGAAAGGTTCGATATCGGTAGGGATATTTTCACTTTCGGCGTCGGCAATCCAAATGGCATCTAAGCCAATGGTCTCACAAAGGCTCATCCCTTCTTTAATACTCATACAAAATAAAGCGGTTGACATGGCATCGCAATAGGCGGAATCGTCATGAATCACCGTAACCGAACGCATCCAATTGGCCGGATATCCGGTCGTTGGATCAATGATGTGGGCATAGCGTTGGCCATCGACAATCATATAGCGTTGATAATCCCCCGAAGTCACAAGCGAAGTGGGCGTTTGGGTTTCATACATTAAAAGAGAATAGGCACTATCGGGATTTTGAACGCCGACTTTCCAAGGCTCGCCATCGGGTTTTTCCCCAATTAAAACCACGTTGCCTCCAGCATTTAAAAAGCCCCATTCTAAGCCGGCTTCTTGCAAGCGATTGGCAGCGAGTTGGGTGGTATAGCCTTTGGCAATGGCTCCAAAATCAAGGGCCACTTGATCATTTAAAAGGGTGACGGTTTGATTGTCTTTATTGACTTCGACAGCACCCATAGAATCGGGATTTAAACTGGCTTGAATCTCTTCTTTGCTTGGTAACGCTGGCGTTTCGGCTTCAAAGGCTTCTTTCCAAAGGAAGGTCAGTTTTCCTTGGGCGACATCAAATTTTGGATTCATCGCATGCGCTCTTTGGGCTGTATTCCATACTTCAAAAAATTTTTTATCCACAGTTGTAGGAACATTCACCCCAGCTTGGTTGATGGTTAATAAACTGTTTTGATCGTCATATTCTTCAAACGCATCAAAGAGTTCTTTGCAATCGTTAAACGTGTCTTCAATGATTTTTACGTATTGATTGAATTCGGTTTCAGAGCAGTTGGTTTTAAAGGTAATAGGGGTATCAAAGCCAACATCGGTGAGGGTAATGGTACGCGTCATGACTTCGCTACCCGCTTTTTTAGGCGATTGGACAAACAACATCACACAAAAACACAACACCACCACGCAACAACCTAAGGCAATCCAACCTTTAATGGAGGAATGCTTAGTGGGTGGTGGAGAGGAAGGGGAGGGGGTATTGGATTGTAATTGGGCCATAAAAAACTCCTTATTCATTTATTGATTTTATTTTACCTGTAAGAAAGAAAGGCGAAAACCAAAACGCCAAAGTACCAAGGATCCAACCTTCTTTTTGAAAGAAGTTGTAAACCAAAATCATACTCTGAAAAGTTGAGTGATTAAGAAAACATTTTCCTAAAAATGCAGATTGTGCTGAACAATTGTCAAGAGAATATGGGAAAAGTTTGATTTTAGGAATAGGGGTGTTCTAAAATTTGGTCTGACTTAAGATCACTGAAAGGAACGAAAACTATGTCATTTTTATTAGGGCCTATGTGTCAACACATCCC
>CAYMGC010000172.1:0-1811 GCA_964389885.1 uncultured Erysipelotrichaceae bacterium
TTCTTCCTTATCGTAGGCTAGATATGAGTAGGGGCCTGTGTAGGAGATTTTTCCAAAATAAAAAAGGCGTGAAACGAAAGAAATTTCACGCCTTTTTCTTAATCTTCACTTTTTGGAGCTAATTTTTTATTTTCCTCAATAATGCTTGGCAATTTATTTTTTGCGTAGCGATAGAACAAAATCCCCGACACAATACCAGCTAAAATATCCGCCACAGGTTCAGCTGCCAAAACGGCAGCCACTTTGTTCGAAAAGAGCATGGGCAAAATATAAATTACGGGTAATAAAACGATGATTTTGCGAAAACAAGCCACAAAAATGGAATCTTTCGAATTGCCAAGGGCGACGAATGCATATTGACAAGGAATTTGAATCCCGATAAAAATGCATCCCACTAAGAAGATACGCAAAGCCCAACATGTATATTCCACCAATTCAGGAGTATTGGTAAAAGGTAAGACGAAGATTTTTGGAACCAATTGAATGGCTAGCCAGAAGACACTGACATACACCAAAGAACTGATGAGCAATAAACGAAACGTCTTATCAATGCGTTCTTTATTAGCGGCCCCTAAGTTATAAGACATAATGGGCTGAGCCCCCAATGTGATGCCTTGTAAGGGCAATAAAACAAATTGGTTAATGGAGGAAACAATCGTCATCGCCCCTACGGCCATATCGCCGCCATATTCCATGAGCGAAGAATTAAAAGCAATCATAACCGCACTTTCGGTAATTTGCATGATGAAGGGGGATAAGCCCAAAAGCAAACATGGGCCTAAAATGGACCAATCCAATTTGAGATACTCTTTTTTAATCCGCAAATAGGAAAACTTCGACATTAAAAACCACAATACAAAGAGAGCGGAAAGACCTTGGGAAATGACGGTGGCCCAAGCGGCTCCCGCTACTCCCATATTAAAGGTAAAAATAAAAAGTGGATCCAAAAAGATATTGGTCAATGCGCCAATGGACATGGAAATCAGTCCCCAGGTGGCGAAGCCTTGGGAGGTAATAAAAGCGCTCAGTCCTAGACTGACTAGCACAAAGATGGTGCCCAATCCATAAATCCGGGTATAAAGCCAAGCATAGGGAAGGGTCACTTCACTTGCCCCAAACCACGTTAAAAGCGTGGGGCCAAAAAATTCAATGATAAGTGTTAACACAATCGCCATATAAAACGTCAAAGCGGTGGAGTTGGATAAAATCTTTTCCGCCATCGTTTTATTTTGGCGCCCTAAAAAAACGGAGGATCGCGGGGCCGCACCCATGCAAATTAAAGCCGAAAAAGCCGATAAAACGGCGACCAAAGGAGTCGATACCCCTAAACCAGTCAAAGCCACCGCACCTTCTTCTCCCATATGGCCGACATACATTCTGTCAACCATATTGTAGGCGATGTGGGTGAGTTGAGCTAAAATAGAAGGAATTCCCAATTTAAGCAACAAAAGGCCAATGGGAGCCGTTCCTAAATCAGGCTTTTTTTCGGCTGAGGTTAAAGAAAAAGTCAAACTATCATTCCTTTCATTCTTGAAAAGAGCAATGTGCAAAAAAGAAGATCTCTAAAGATTAGAGATCTGAGGCACACCTTGAAAAATTGCTTTGGCTTTTCATTGAAAAAGAAAACTGCCTTTAAACGCTTTTTTCTTCGATAAGTTTTTGATTGGCCTTAGCCAATTCGGGCAATCGCTTTTTGGCGTAGCGATAAAATAAAATGCCTGAAGTGGTTCCCGAAAGAATATCCGCTACAGGTTCCGCTAAAAAGACAGCCATAACCTGATCGGCAAAAAACATCGGCAAAATATAAATAA
>CAYMGC010000173.1:0-1808 GCA_964389885.1 uncultured Erysipelotrichaceae bacterium
TAGTGAATGAGAAGGGAAACAAAAGAAAGAATTAGAATAAAAATTATGCTTTATATCCCTTAGACAAAAGGGATCGGCTCTCTAGCCTTATGATTCCACAATTTATATCCTCTCCATAAAGAATAGGATGGTCCTAAGAGGCAGTCCTAAGCCAAGTGATTGCTGGGTACGATTATGTCGCGGTTGTGGGTATCTCGGTTGCTCGGGCTTTATGGAAGCTTTATTGACTACTTAAAAACCACACCTAAAGAGGGAAAAACCATCACAGTGAAACCGTAAAGCGATTGAAAGAGATGCCTTGTTAATCAAGTATCTCTTTTTTTATCCTAAAATTAAGAAGAGGACTCTTTATGTTAAAATTGCCACTTTTACTCATCCTTTTTTCCGTTTGTTTTTTACTCGTTTTACTCTACTTTTAAATATCCTTAGGAAAAATGATTTAGATTGAATAGAGAAAGTTTTTATAGATTTTTTGTTCTTAGCCGGCCAAGTTCTCTTTTTCTACTTAGAAAAGCTTAAATCTCTTCTAGTCAAAATTTGGTTTGGACAATAGATCTTCCTCATTAAAAGATATTCCATACCTTTTTCATGATTTTAAATTTTTAGTGTGGTTAGTTTGTTTAGAGATATAGCTCCTAAATATTTAGAAGTTCTTTTTAAAGAATGACTGAAAAGAAAAAAAGAACGAGAAAAAAGAAGAATAAGGTAAAAATAAAAAAAGAGATCACAAAGGCTTATAATAAATAATACGCTTTATAGACGTGAACCTAGAAAGGGGGATTGGCCATCTGGCCTTTTATGATTCCACAATTTACAACTTTACGCGGTACTCTCCATAAAGAATATGATGTCCCCAATCAAGATGCAGTCATAAGCAAAGTGATTGCTGGGTACGATTGCGCCGCGGTGTGCGATGGCGTGTCCCTAAAATCGGATTGGACGTTTTCCAATAGCGAAATTGCGTCAGCCATTTGCGCCCAATGTGCTATAGACTATTTAGAAGATCACTTAAAAGCTTCTTTGCCCTCAAGTGAAGTATCTAAATTAATAGAAGGCGCTTTTCAGTACACAAGCAAAACCCTCAAAGAGCGTTTGGACCAAAAGGGGTTAGACGAACTCGATTGTCAAACCACCATGATTTTGATGGTGTTGCGCAAGGGGATTTTGTATGGCGGCATTGCAGGCGATGGAGGCATTTTGTATCAAACCAAAGCGGGACGCACTTCGATGATGGTTACCCAACTTAAGACCACTTCGGCCGTTTTTCCCATTCGCTGCCACGAAGAATGGCGCTTTTTCCAAGCAGGAAGCGAACTGGATCCGGTGGTCAAAGCCATTGCGGCTACCGATGGGGTCTTTGATCAATTGATTTTTTTAAAGGATGGACAAATCCAATCCAACATTGAACAAATCGAAAGCTTGTTTGCGATTGGCTCGCTTCCCCAAAAACAACGGAAAAAATGGTTGCGTCAAACCATTGAGGCTTTACCAGGTCATGATGATAAAACCATTGCTATTTTTTCCCAACCTTCTAAAGCCCTTTAGCTTTTTCCCTTCGTTTAGGAGGGATTTTTTCTTTTTCCAAGGTGAAAAAGAATTAAAGCGAAAGAAAGGAAAATCACAATTTGGAAAAATTGACAAGTCTCTTGGCCGAATAATCGATGAAAAAACACAATTCAAGCCCTATTTTCCCATAAAAAAGGGCATTATCTTTTCTTTTCCCCTCTCAAAGCTCTATAATTGATTGATCACTATACTTTTTGAGAAAGAAAAGATTGGAGATAACACCCTATGCAGTATTTAAGCTT
>CAYMGC010000174.1:0-1800 GCA_964389885.1 uncultured Erysipelotrichaceae bacterium
AAACTAAATAGCCTAACTATAGAAGAGAGACTAATCTCTTCTTTTTTTGTGATTAATTGTTTTGGATTCGAACTTCCACTTTTAGGAGAAATATCAAAGCTAAGGGAAATGATTCATTCTTGTCATTAGGATGATTAGAACTAAAGAAAAAGATCATCGGAAATCATCATTGTTTCTTTTTTGTCTATTTCTTTTTCTATGGGTTGCAGTTTCCTTTTAATTGGGAACTAAGCGTAAGCGGTTAGAAAGAACATGCTATATTTTTTACATCAAGCCTTCGGGCTAGCTAGTCGAGGCTACGACTGGTTCTTTGTTGAAAAACAAAGCAAAAGAAAGGACTTGGATGTTCATAATTCGAAAAATTTATCAATGGTTTTTTAAGACTTCGCCAGCTCGATTAATGGTTTTAGGATTTACGGGAATCATTTTGATTGGAGCGATTTTACTTTGGCTGCCGATTTCTCATAATCCAGGCCATTCTCTTTCCTTTTATAATGCCCTTTTTGAATCGGTCAGTGCGGTTTGTGTTACCGGGCTGACTGTGGTCTCGCCAGGAGATACGTTTAGCCTATTTGGGCGTATCGTCTTAGCGATACTTATTCAAGTTGGAGGCATGGGTGTAGTCTTGTTTGGAATTTTGCTCATTTTAATGGCAGGAGGACGGTTGGGCTTTAAAGCACGTGCCCTTTTTGTCCAAGCGCAAAATCTATCTGGCTATCGCAATATCGTTCATGTGGCGAAAATCATTTTGGCTATGACCTTTAGCATTGAAGCCATTGGTGCTTTGGTGCTTTGGCCTTTATTGGCTAAATATTTTCCTGCCGATCAAGCTTTTGGACATGCTTGCTTTTTGGCGGTTTCAGCTTTTAACAATGCAGGATTTGATGTCTTTCATGGCGGAGAATCTCTCATTCCCTATGCTGATGACACACTGTTTTGCTTAGCGATCGACTTATTGGTTATTTTAGGAAGCTTTGGATTTATCGCTCTACACGATTTATGGCGCAACCAATTTAAATGGAATAAGCTTTTGTTGACTACGAAGATCTCTACGTTTATGACCATTTTATTGCTCATCAGCGGGATGTTATTATTAAAAATTTCCACTGCACAAACTTGGCTTGAAGCCTTTACGCAATCCGTTGTGGCCCGTACGGCTGGATTTTCAACCTATCCGCTTTCCTCTTTTGGACATGGAGCGGTGATGGTCTTCATTATGTTGATGTTTATTGGGGCCTCACCAAACTCAACGGGTGGAGGCATTAAGACGACAACTGCTTTCGTAGTGGCTTTAAAGGCGATCTCTTCTACCGCGGCGCATGATGAAGACAGTGTCTTTTATCGTCGAGTTCCTAACCTTATTTTTACCAAAGCGTCTACGGTTTTGTTTTTTGGCTTAAGTGTTGTAATGGGGGCAACCACTTTAGTGTGTTGGCTGGAACCAACCCTCGATTTAAACGTGGTATTAGTAGAAGTAGTCAGTGCATTTGCGACAGTGGGTTCTTCTTGTGGCGTAACATCTTCTCTTTGTTGGGTTTCAAAGGGAATCTTGATGATTTGTATGTTTATCGGACGACTTGGCCCTGTTACAATTGCCAACTTACTGGTAAAAGGAGAAGAGCCAAGCGCTCGGTATACCGAAGAAAACGTACTGATTGGTTAAACCTTATTTTCGTTTCTTTTTAGAAAGGAGATATTCGATGCATTTTAAATCTTTTCATCCCAATCGTGCAGCCTATGCGGTAATTGGGCTTGGACGATTTGGTTCTTCGGTGGCGCAAACGCTTGCCGAAAATGGCC
>CAYMGC010000175.1:0-1760 GCA_964389885.1 uncultured Erysipelotrichaceae bacterium
CTAGGCAGTCAAAACTTTTAATTTTTTTAAATAGGAGAATCATCCGTAAATAAATAGGCTAAAAAATTTTCATAGGTGTCTTTTTGACGACAAGTAATCGTTACACTCATCTTTGATTGAGGATGAGAACTAAACCATCCGGCAGCGGCAATAACTGAGAAAGGCAAATCAGGATCTACACATCCTTCTTCCGTACCAATAGCTGGAATAGAAATAGAATTAGCACCCATTTTGTCGGCTAGCGTTAAAATCGTTCGAATAAAGCGCGTATAACTTTTTTCATCTTCTTGAGCGGGTAAGGCAGCATGAAAAATACGCTGAGCAAGAAGATTTGGAGCTTCACTTACAACCAATTTTCCTGGGTCTGGATTGGGCAATTCAAAACAAATATCATAAAGCGAAGGTCCACAGGCTTTTAAAAAAGCTGCACAACAAGGTTCCTGAAAATTGAAGGGATTTTTGCCTACATTGACTACAATATCAGTAGCTTGTTGACAACATTCGCCATGATCAATGTATAAAGCACTTTGGAAAGTTCCTTCCTCTTCCTCCTCATCCTCATCTTCACAAATTAAAGATAAAAGCTCTTTATTGAGTAAAATGGATAATCCCCATGGATTTAAAATGAGGCCAAGAATGCTTTCATCTTCGAGAGCTTTCCATAATAAATCACTTGCTTTTAAAATTTCATAGTTCGTCGGCTGACCTTTTCCCATTTCCTCTTTAGAAGTAAAAGCACAAAACGCCATTCCTCCTTTTTCCATTTCGACGGTACGAAAAGCAGGAAGATTTTGATCCAAAATATGGTTAAGATCGAGCTTAGGAATTTCCAACAAATCTTTGGGCTCACTGGTTTCTAGTGGAACATAAAACAAAGAATCTTGATCCATACATTGCTTTAAAGAGAGAATCAGTTCATAAATATGATTTTGAGAACGCTCTTCGTCGAGGTCTTGTATGGCTTGTTCCACTAAAACCAGTGGATTTTGGTGATCTTCGGGCAATGGTTTATTCATAAATTTAGAATAGCGAGATTGAAAATCCACTTTAGTCTACTTGCTCAACGTATTTTTGAAAGGCATCTTACCGTTAACCACAAATGATTTTGAAGCTATTTTGAAAGAATCCTAGAGTTTTAAAGAAATTGAGCTCAAGACTCTTTAGAATAAAAAAGATTATGACTCTTTAAGTTTCAAAAAGTTTGAAGTGTTTTTGAAAAGAGGAGGTAAACGGATGGAGTCTATTTTGTATTACTTCGCCCAAGTTCTCTTATTAATGTGTTCGTTGATGATGGGATTTGTGGATGGTACCCAAACATACATCATGTGCATTTCCTGCCTGATTACCGGCTTTTTATTGATGTTGACCTATGTAGTAAAAACCAAAGTTCATTGGCCGGGATTTTGTTTATATGGCTTAGTGGTCTTTTGCCATTTATTTTATTTATCGGTCAATACCGCCTACTCATCAATAATGATGGTTGGCCTAACTCTCTTTGCGATTTTGGCCTTTGGAAGTGCTTTTTATTCGCTTCGCTTTCCTGCTTCAATTGAACGTACGCTTTCTTTTATCCTTTTTGAAAAGATCGCGCTGATTCCAGAGATCCTGCTTAATTATTTAATCTCTCGTCAAAGTGGGAATGCCATGTTTGCCAATTTTTCTTGGGTTCTTTTAGCCATTACCTCGCTTCATGCCATTTTCTGTATTCAGAAAATGATTCGAGCGAAGATGGTGATGCAATCTTGGGGAATTGCTTTAGG
>CAYMGC010000176.1:0-1701 GCA_964389885.1 uncultured Erysipelotrichaceae bacterium
CTGCTTTGCACGCAGGGGGTCAGGGGTTCGAATCCCCTATTCTCCACCATTTAGTTCATTCTGCTCGAGATCTTCGGATCTCGGGCTTTTTTTGTACGCTTCTTTAGACCACTTGAAAAGAGATATTGTTTCCATACTATAAAACGTATAATATTAGATTGTATCTACTACATAGAAAGGGAAATGTTGTGGTACCAATTGTTCCTACTGGTCCTCTTTTGGAACTGTGCGTTTTAGCCGCTTTAAAAAAAGAACCCCTCTATGGCTATCAGCTGACCAAGCTGATTTGTAAACCTTTTATGTTATCGGAATCCACCTTGTATCCCATTTTGCGTCGCTTACATGCCAATGGCTGTTTGGACGTGTTTGAAACCATTCATAATGGACGCACGCGTCGCTACTATGCTTTAAGTCGGCTTGGAATTCAAAGATTAAAAGAGTTGGAAGCGGCTTGGAATTATTTTGATCAAAACCTAAATGCTTTTTTGAAAGGATGTGATGGTGTTGAGTGATAAGGAATATCTTTTACGACTCGATTTGGCGCTCAGTGAGTTGCCTTTTGAAGAGCGAGAAGACGCGATTCAATTTGTTAAAGAACTTTTTGCGGGAGCCATTCAAGAAGGTGTTTCGGTAGAAGTCATTATGAAACGACTAGGAAGCCCCGAAGACTATGCCCTAAGTATCCTTGGCACTTCACCAGAAGCCTCTTCTTTTCAAGCGTCTTTAGCCCAACCTATAAAGTCGACTGCCTCTTTTCCTGTTAAAAAAAGCTCTCATCCCTTTTTCACTCTTTTAAAAGGATTGGGGATTATAATCCTTGCTCTTGTAGCCATTCCTTTGTTATTTGCCGGTTTTATGGTGGTTTTAAGCCTTCTTTTTACACTCATTATGATGATTCTTTCTTTAGCCATCGGCTTTGGATCGTGCATTTTAGCGACTATTTTGATCTTCTTTAAAGGAATTTATTTACTAGTCCATGATCCTCTAGGCGCTGTGTATGATTTTGGCTGCACTTTATTTGGCATTGGTTTAGCTTGGCTTTTAAAACTGGCTTTACAGTGGATTTGGAAAAAACTTCCAATGATTAAAGAAAAGTGTCAGCAGATTTGGGCATGGAGTCTTCATTCTTTAAAAACAAGGAGAATTTGGGCATGAAAAAACATACAAGTCTTATTCCTCTTTCTTTGATGATCATCGGGGCCCTCATTATGGCGGTGTGCGCCTCGATGGCAGGCTCTCTTTCTCGCATTGGAAGTTGGCCAACGGTTTCCATAGGAGATGATTTTTACCTTTTAAGACTGTCTCCTATAAAGGAGTCCGTGAATCTAGAGTCAGAATTTTCAGAGGATGATTTTTAAATTTCGATTATTTTAAGGCTTGCTCTAGTTACTCATGAGAAAAGAGGAAATTTTTCTTCTTTTCTCATTGACTCTATTTAGGAGGAATGATAGTATAACGGAGCAGTCACGAAAGACGCATAAGAAATGGGCCTGTAGCTCAGGTGGTTAGAGCGCACCCCTGATAAGGGTGAGGTCGCTGGTTCAAGTCCATTCAGGCCCACCATTTCTTATGGGGAATTAGCTCAGCTGGGAGAGCACCTGCTTTGCACGCAGGGGGTCAGGGGTTCGAATCCCCTATTCTCCACCATTTAGTCCATTCAACCGATACGAAACCGTATCGGTTTTTTTATTCTTTCTCTTA
>CAYMGC010000177.1:0-1686 GCA_964389885.1 uncultured Erysipelotrichaceae bacterium
AAGCAAAAATAGGAAGTTGCTGGACAAGGAAGGCTCTATTTCAACAATTGTTGAAGTAGAGCTTTTTTATTTTATATTGCAAATGGACATTAAATGTGAATTTTAACTTTTAGACTTATGATAAACACAAGGAGATTAAACATGAAAAAACCCACCTTTATGTTGCTTCCCGTTATGAGCTTATTTGTTCTCACTGGGTGCCAACAAAATCAACCTGATCCAACTCTCCAAAAGGCTTCGAATACCTTCTTTGAGGCCTTTAACCATATGTGTGAAGCCAATTCTCTTCAAATTCAAGGAAGTGCTGAAACACCTACTTTTTCAGCTGAGTTTACAGCTGCTTTCACTTCTCAACCTCAAGAACTCGCCTTAGATATTTTCTTTACCGATGGTCACGATATAGGTTTTTATATCGATGATGGAAAAACCTATTTAAACTATATGGGAACTAAATCCTCTTCGGAAGCGTCCAAAATTGGAATTTCTTCAACGGAAGAGTTTCATTTGCCCAATCCCTTCTTACAACTGAGTCGAGAGGATCGAGCTGAATTTTTTAAATCCGTTGAGGTTCATGAATCTCAAATTGATGGCCAAGAAGCTACCACCTATACTTTTACCATCAATCCTACTGAAGCCAATAAACTCTTAGATTATTATGGAGCTGTAAAAACGGATAAGGCTCAATTGCAAGCCACTATCTGTGATCAAGAGATTACGGGTATGATTATTGATTTCCAAGGAGTCTATGATTTAGAAGTCAGTCAAACCAATCTCTCCTTATCCGCTCAAGCTCAAGTAATTAAAATGAATGAAAAAGTTGAAGTCCACTTTCCTGCGGACTTACACGATGGCAATTGGAATGCTGGCACTCAAAGCAATTGAGTATTTTTAGCTGATCAAATTGAAATTAAAGTAGCTAAGAAATTTAACTTTCCACCTTGGATTGTCTAAAAGACAATCCATTTTTCTTTTTGACCTTCTGAGAAGAAGAAATTTATGGAAAGAAGAAGTCTTATAAAAATTTTTCTTTACCCCTACTTGAGTAAAATTTAAAATCCCATTAAAGTTTTTAGTTTAGGAAAGAAGATGGCTCAAATTTCAAAGGGATTAGCTATACTTTAAAAATAGAGAAAGGGGAATATGGATATGTACGATTATCTCCATCAAGATAAGCCCCTAGAATCGATAAGTGAAGAAAAGATTGAAGCGTTTGAAAAAGAGTTTCATCTTCAATTGCCTGCTCGTTTAAAAGATTTTTATCAAAATTATAGTGGCTCAACCATGGATAGTCTTCCTTTTATAGCCAATAATAAGCGATATATTTTGGATGGTTTCCATCAACTATTTACCGGCTCTATGTCTGTCGAACATATTTTAGATATTTATCAACAATCCAATCGTCTGCCAGAAGGATATTTTCCTTTAGGCGTTTCTCATGCGGGGGATGACTTTTTTTATGATACCCTTCATGACAAAATCTATCTTATTTCTTTAGATCAACCCAAAAATTTAGAATTAATTGCTACGAGTTTAGATGAATTTTTCGATCTCTTAGATGAGGCTTATCAAAATGGCTGTGAGGGTCCTAAAGCTTTACCAAGTCGTTGGGTAGACTATTGGTTAAAAAAACGAAAAAAATGAGGTCTTTTGAGATTTACCTTGCTTTAACACATAAAAAGTCATCGA
>CAYMGC010000178.1:0-1596 GCA_964389885.1 uncultured Erysipelotrichaceae bacterium
TCCTCCTTTAGAATATCCTTATAGAGGAACTTTTTATCCTCTCGTTGTTAGAGGAAAAAGAAGTAATGGAGAAACGCATGTAGTACGGTTTGAAAAATTGGATGGTGCTCCTACGGATGGTTTTGACATCTATATTACTGGAGCTATGATCAATGACCAATTTAAAAGAAATGGTGAGCCATATAGAGTCCCCGAAAATACAAAAATTCCATATACTTCTATGAACAGAGTCTCGTATAGTAACTCCTATGAGCCCAATAGAATGCGTTGGGCTGGAATGTGCAGTGAAGAAGTTTTACCTATAGAGTACGCTGACGAAGAAAGTGCCCAAATTTCCCGCTTATTTAACCCAAGTACCAAAGCCCATTTGTATACAAAAGATGAAGCGGAAAAAGAATCTTTGTTGTCTTCTGGTCAATGGAATAATGAAGGACAGGCTTGGAGGGCACCTAGCGTTTCTTCCCGTCCAGTCTATCGTTTATTCAATCCCAATAGTGGGGAACATCATTATACAACCAGTAAAAATGAATACGATACGTTGGTCAATTGTGGTTGGGTAGGTCAAAATACGGCCTTCTATTCAGCAGAGGATGGAGAAAATAAAGTGGCTCTTTATCGTCTCTATAATTCAAAGGCCCCTCAAGCGGCTCAACACCACTATACTATCGATGAAGAAGAGCGAGATACTCTAGTTCAAGAAGGTTGGACACTCGAAGGGACGGCTTGGTACGGCTTTCTTCAATAATGGAAAATAAAAAGCCCAAAAAAATTCTTTTGAGCTTTTTATTTTATCCTTTTTTAGAATGGAAAGCCCTAGAGCGTACCATTAACTTTCTTTTTTAGAGCGTGGTTAAAATAAAAGAGATTTAAAGAGTCATACCACTCTAGGAAAGGGGATAAGATGAACATCAAAACAAAATGGATGGCCACTTTGTTTGAAGGACTTTTTTTCCTCATACCTTTGGTTTTATTGTTTATTAACTGGAAATGGGGTCTGATCGCTTTAGCGATTGCTTTGCTTCTTTTTAGTGGTTATTGTCTTTTAATTTTATATGCGGGACTCAATACCAAAGTTAAATTTGGGGTAGCCTCAATGATTAATATGGCCGATACCTTGCGTCTTTCCGATCAAGATAAGCAAACCATTGATTGGATTAACGAGCAAGGCGAAAAAAAGATTTTGTATACTCCCGATGGACAAATTTTAGAAGGACGCTTTTTAAATCATCCAAACTCTAAAGGCATCGTTTATGTTTGTCATGGCTATGGAGATTACAAATACATCAGCGTTCAAGTTCCGATCAAACACTTTTACGATATGGGCTATTCGGTTTTTGTTCACCATTCCCGAGGATTTGGAAATGAAAATGGCCAATGGACGGGTATGGGAGTACTGGAACGAGAAGATCACTTACGTTGGCTCAATCGGTTGATTCATGAACACCCTGGACAAAATATCTTTTTATATGGAGTCAGCATGGGAGGGGCCTCGGTCATGAATCTTTGCGATGCCACTCTTCCTCAAATAAAAGGAATCGTAGAAGATTGTGGATATGTTAGTTTATATGATCAGATGGATCATGCCTTAAAAAGCGT
>CAYMGC010000179.1:0-1581 GCA_964389885.1 uncultured Erysipelotrichaceae bacterium
CTTCGACGGTATACCTTAATTGATGATGAATGGGCCTATTTAACTTTGCATCTGCAGGCTGCAAAAGAAAGAGTCCTTCAAAAGCGGAAGCTTCAAGTCTTAGTGATTTGTGCTTCGGGCTATGGAGCAAGTCAGCTTTTGAAAAGTCGAATCAATAAAATCTTTGGAGACGAACTTCATATCGTGAGTGAAGCAGGCTACTTTGACATGAATGAAGAAACGCTCAAAGGTGTCGACTTAATTATCTCTTCCATCAATATTGGGGCCGTAATTTTTGGTATTCCCTTTTTACATGTTTCAATTTTTATTGACGAAGAAGACCAAACGAAAATTCGAAGTTATATCGATAAGCATCGCCAAAAACAAAAAAAAGGGTTGCGCCTTTCCCCTACTCTTAAAAGCCATGGAATTCAAAAAGAAGTCTTAAAAAAATACTTTCATCCTGATCGCTTTAAGATCGTTGAAGGCCATCCCTTGGCTAAAGAGGTCGTCAATGAATTAATTGAAATGCTTTTACCTGGCGAGGAAAATGGATTTGATGCCCAAATGAAAGAACAGATTGCCATTCGTCATCAACTTGGCGATATGGCTTTCTCCGATTCCATTGCAGTCGTTCATCCAGCGATTCCTTTAGCCAAAAAAGCCAAATTTGCTCTGGCAATTATTCCTCAAGGCGCTTGGTGGTCCAATGAGCGTCCTGAGATTAAACTTTTATTTTTAATGTCTCCTTCTCGATATGGAAATGAAGACCTAGATCAAATTACCAAAGCAATTGTGGAATTAATTGATCGAGAAGACTTACAGAGACAAATCATAGATCAACCCTTATTCGACACATTCCAAACTATTTTATTGGAATGCATGGAGGAATAAAAAAACATGGATCCTCAAGTAATGGATGTAAGTGAATCCCAATTGGTGGCATTCACCATCATTTCTTCTTCTGGTATGGCTCGTGCTTCCGTTCATGAAGCAATGGATGCGATGCGTGAAGGCGATTTTGAACTCGCTCAAGCCAAGATGGAAGAAGCCGATGAATACTTAGTTGAAGCGCATAAAGCTCAGACAGATTTACTTCACCAATTTGCAAATGGTGTAGTGATCGAAATTCAAATTATCATGGTTCATGCTCAAGACCATTTAATGACTACCATGACCTTAAAAGAAGTAGCCCATGAGATGATGCATCTCTATAAAGCTCTTAGTCCTGTTTTAGGCTTCGACAAATAAAATATTATTTTTGTTGCTTTAGCTAAAGCAGACCTAAGGTCTGCTTGTCTAGATATCTATTGATTTTAAAAGCAACAGGAAAAGAAAGGAAAACGGCTATTCACTCTTTAGAGGAGGAGTGAATAGCCGAGAGAGTGGAATGAAGAAACGAAAGTTCAACGCAGTAGATGAGCAAACATTGACAAAAAATAAACGAATAGCAGCGATTAAAAATATGTACTACAACCGTTATTTATTTTGTCGATATGCTCTAGCGATGTTCTTTTTTGCAAATTTCTATTTGGCCATTCTAACTCCGAATACGCCTGTAGGGATAGGGGCCATTGTCCTCACGGTTCTTGGAGGAATTTC
>CAYMGC010000180.1:0-1579 GCA_964389885.1 uncultured Erysipelotrichaceae bacterium
TTCTCATAATCCAACGGTATTGCATTAAGAATTTTGACTTGCTTTCACCATCAAAACGTGCTTAAATATTTAAGTACGCGGGCGTGGTGAAACTGGCAGACACGCTAGACTTAGGATCTAGTGCTTACGCGTGCAGGTTCGAGTCCTGTCGCCCGCACCATTTTGAATATTAAAGGAGCTGTTAAATAATTTAACAGCTCCTTTTTTTATTTTCTAAAAAAATAGGAGACGGTTTCTTTGTCTCTTAAACATTAAGAAAAGAGATCCGATTTCATAAGTCGCTGTGCGGCTTGACTTACTTCCTGATCGCTTCGAACTAAAGCCAAACGAACAAATCGTTTTCCTTCTTCTCCAAAACTAGTTCCTGCGTTAACTAAAATACCTGTTTTCTCTAAAAGATCCATAGAAAATTGAGAGGCATTCTCATAATGATCAGGAATAGGAGCCCATACAAACATGGTCGCTTTTACCGGATCAATAATCCATCCAGCCTTTTTAAAGGCTTCAATTAAGAATTCACTGCGTCGTTTATATTCTTGACAAACTTGATGAGTAAAATTCCCTGAATTTTTTAAAGCAGCCAAAGCCCCAAGATGAATAGGAGAAAAGCTCTGAAAATCGATCGTATTCATGAGTTTAGAATAAGCTGCTATTACATCCTTATGGCCAACAAGTACGGCCATTCGTGCGCCTCCCATTGAATAGGATTTGGAAAAGGAATTCAGTTCGATGCCGATTTTCTTAGCCTTAGGATAGGATAAAAAGCTTTTACCGGGTTGCCCATTAAAGATTAATTCACTATAAGCATTATCATGAAGAACTAAAATATCGTTTTTAATGGCAAAATCAATCAATTTTTCATAAAAAGCATCGTCTGCCACAGCTCCCGTTGGATTATTCGGATATGAAACAACCATTAATTTGGCTTGTTGGGCAATTTCTTCAGGAATTTCATCAAATTGAATAAGAAAATCGTTTTCTTTTCGCAAAGGCATAAACCAAGTTTTGGCTCCAGCTAAAAGAGGAGCAGTTCGATAGATTGGATAACATGGATCAGGCAACAATACCAAATCCCCTGGATCACAAATGGCAAGAGGCAAGTGGCTCAAAGCTTCTTGGGAACCTTTTAAAGGAAAGATTTCTTCAGCCGTTAAATCCACTTCATAGCGAATATGGTACCAATCTTGAATGGCTTGGATAATTTCTTTTGAGGGCTGAAGAGTATATTGATAGGCTGCATCTTGTAACGCTCCTTGAGCAATGGCCTCTTTTACGGCTGGGCAAGGAGGGATATTTGAGGATCCAATGGAAAAATCAATAACTGGATTTCCTGTTCGGTTTGTATAAGCCTCTTTGGCTGCAAATAAATCGGAAAAAGAAGGGGCTTGAATGTCTTTAACTCGTTGAGCACATGTTTTCATCGGTATATGGTTTCGAGACTCTGTCTCGATTCCTCCTTTCCTAAATTTTTAAACTTATAGATTGTATCATTCTTGAAAAAGAAAAAAAGAATTAGTAAAAAAGTGCGAAAAAAGAACTATAAAAAGTAAAAATATTAAAAAAGCCTCCTATCTAACAC
>CAYMGC010000181.1:0-1509 GCA_964389885.1 uncultured Erysipelotrichaceae bacterium
GGGCAATCACAGCAGTATGCAAAATAGGGGCCGTGGGCAATTTGGCTAAAGGAGCGGGAATGGGATCCATATCAATTTTGGAAAGTTTTTCCATCGCTTGCCACGGATTGTCTTCTTGTAAACCAAGAGCATCCAACACATCTTGGGTGAACTTATAAGGAGAAGCGGTGGATAAGGCGACAATAGGTTCTTCACTTAAGGCTTTGGCTTCCTTGGCTAAAGCATAGGCTGCTGCTGTATGGGGATCCAAAACATAACCCGTTTCTTGATAGGTTTTGGCAATGGTCTCTTTTAAAGCAGCATCGTCATAATAGCCCCCTTTAAATTTGGATTGAATGGCTTGTTTGGTGGCTTCATCCAATTCGTAATAACCTTGCGTAGCCAAATCATCCATCCATTTGGCCACTTTCGCTTGGTCTTTATTGGAAGCGTAATAAAGCAGGCGCTCCAAGTTAGAAGAAATCAAAATATCCATGCTTGGAGAAATGGTTTGAATAAACGGGCGACGACGGTCATACACCCCGGTTTGTAAAAAGTCCGTTAATACATTGTTGGCGTTGCTGGCTACATAGAAGGTTTTTACGGGTAAACCAAGTAAGCTTGCATAGTATCCAGCTAATACATCGCCAAAATTTCCAGTCGGAACCGAAAACGAAATCGGATCGCCAACTTGAATCACGCCTTGATTGACCAATTGACGATAAGCATCAAAATAATAGACGATTTGGGGAATAAGACGGCCAATGTTAATGGAATTGGCTGAGGATAAAACGATTTGATCTTGAGCGAGTTGCGCTTTGAGATCTTCATCCAAAAACAAGGTTTTAACCATGCTTTGGGCATCATCAAAATTTCCTTCGACTCCAAAAACACGAACATTTTTTCCTTCTTGGCTCGCCATTTGTTTGTATTGGACCGCCGATACTTTGCCATCGGGATAGAACACGCAAATCCCCGTTTGGTCGACATCTTGGAATCCTGACATCGCTGCTTTTCCAGTATCGCCACTTGTGGCGGTTAAAATGAGCGCTTTTTGATCGGATCCGGCCAACGCTTTGGACAAAAACCATGGCAAAATGGTCAGCGCGACATCTTTAAAGGCACTTGTAGGACCACGGAAAAGTTCTAAAACGTGAACATCGCCTACGGGTTTTAAAGGCGTAATCTCTTGCGTTTCAAAGGATTGAGAATAGGCATTTTTAATGCAATCTGAAAGCTCTTCCTTTGTATATCCAGACATTAATTTTTCAAAAATAAGTTGCGCAATCCCTTGGTAATCGAGTTCGCAAACCGTTTTCAAATCAAGCGGTTTTTCACCAAGTTCAGGCCATACAAACAACCCACCATCCTCTGAAATGCCTTTCAAGACGGCTTGTTTGGCATCAATGGGTGGAGTGAGTTGTCGAGTGGATTGATAATAAGAGGTCATAGATTTCATGCTCCTTAATTGTGTTTGTTGAATTTGCACAGGCCTTATGATACAATGTGCAAGCTTTAAATACAAGTGTT